>CANRHE010000013.1 GCA_947630335.1 uncultured Sphingobacterium sp. | reverse complement strand
CCGTGTTAAATTGCAAAGGCATGCTGTTGTATATTTAAAATTATATAAAAGATAATTCAATCAGAACGCTCATTATTAGAATAACGCATTAGAATTAACGCATAAATCCCCCTAATGATTTTGCAAAGTTATCGAATAGATATTGAAATAAAAAGCTAAACATGTGATGAACACAAAAAGTTAGATTATAGAATGGTTTTGTAAGTTGTGCTCTCTTCTAAAAAGAATAATAATACAAAAGGGAGCTACATTTGCAACTCCCTTTTATCTGTTGTCCGACCTGGATTCGAACCAAGACAAACAGAACCAAAAACTGTTGTACTACCCTTATACTATCGGACAAACAAATCATCTGTAATTGATATCAGAATGATGTCAATCACATTTGATGATGCAAATATACACCAGTTTTTTGAAATAACAAAGTTTTGTTGTTTGTATTTGTAATTAATTATTAAATAATGATTAGAGAAAAATGAATTATATCTTGGGACTTATAATACAAAAGGGAGCTACATTTGTAACCCCCTTTTATTTGTTGTCCGACCTGGATTCGAACCAAGACAAACAGAACCAAAAACTGTTGTACTACCCTTATACTATCGGACAAACAAATCATTTGTAATTGATATCAGAATGATGTTGTTCACATTTGATGATGCAAATATACGCCACTTTGTTTAATCTCCAAATATTTTTTCTCAATAGATCTTGTTTCTATTGATAATCAATGCAATAATTTTTAGTTATTTTTTCTTAACAAAGTTTTTTTTGAGAAAATACATGTAAAGCTGTATTAAAATGTGAATTTTCTATTCATTTATATGTTTGTATTCCTTATTTTCGAAGCAAAGTTTAAAAGACCTAAGATATTAAAGTATCAATATTTAATTTTGGGCTCAAAGAAATTATATGATGAATTATAATAAGATTAATAACCTATTAGGATGGTTCTGCGGAATTGTTGCCACGTTAGTCTATGTACTTACGGTAGAAAAGACAACGAGTTGGTGGGATTGTGGTGAATTTATTGCATCTGCTTATAAGATGCAGATTGTACATCAGCCAGGAGCACCATTGTTTTTGATGATACAGAATGTGTTTTCAAATTTAGCATTAGGAGATGTAACTAGAATTGCCTATTGGATGAATATTGGTTCAGCGGTATGTTCAGGTTTGACAATCATGTTTTTGTTTTGGTCTATAACCGCTTTAGGACGTAAAGTTATCTTAGGTAAAGCTGATGATTTATCTAATCAAATAGCTGAAAATGATCTGTTGAAGGTAATGGGAGCTGGCTTAGTGGGAGCTTTGGCTTATACCTTTACGGATACATTTTGGTTTTCTGCTGTTGAGTCAGAGGTGTATGCGATGTCATCTCTCTGTACGGCTATAGTATTCTGGGCGATATTAAAATGGGAAGTTCGCGCAGAAGAACAAGGTGGTGATCGTTGGTTGATATTCATAGCTTATGTAATGGGCTTGTCAATAGGTGTCCATTTACTGAATTTATTAGTAATTCCAGCTATTGCACTAGTCATTTATTTTAGAAAGACGAAAGAAGTTACGACTAAAGGTGTTATAAAGTCTCTCCTAATAGGAGTTGCTGTATTAGCATTTGTTCTTTGGGGTGTAATTCAGTACATGATTAAGTTGGCTGCATTTACGGACTTATTCTTTGTTAATACGCTTGGACTAGGCTTTGGCTCTGGAGTGACATTTTTTGCTTTATTATTAGTAGGAGCTTTGGTTTATGGGTTGTGGTATTCTATTAAGAAAGTTAAACCTATTCTTAATATTGCTTTAATATCTTTAGGGTTTGTGATTTTCGGGTATAGCTCTTTTGCTATGATTCTTATACGTGCCAAAGCAAACCCAACACTTAACAATTCTGATCCCGATAATGCTTTTGCTTTTTTAAGCTATTTAAATAGAGAACAGTATGGAGATGAACCATTGTTAAAAGGAAAGTATTTCGATGCTAGACCAGTAGATATCTTTGAATCAGGTAATGTATACAGAAAGGATAAGGATAAATATGTTGTTGCGAAGAAAAAAAATGATTACAAATATGAGCGTGAGACCATTTTTCCTCGTATTCATAGCGATAAAGGTGACCATCCTACTTTTTATAGACAATATTTAGGATTAGGTCCTGATCAAAAACCTACATTTGTCGATAATCTTAAGTTTTTCTTTGGTTACCAGATAGGACATATGTATGGTCGATACTTTATGTGGAACTTTGCTGGTCGCCAAAATGATATTCAAGGGCAAGGAAGTACTTTTGAGGGTAATTGGATTTCTGGTATAAAACCAATAGATAATGCTATTTACGGAGGGCAATATGATTTGCCAGCTGGCGAATTAGAAAATCCAGCGCGTAATACTTATTTCTTCCTACCTTTATTATTAGGTTTGGTAGGGGCGTACTGGCATTTCGGAAAAAATCAAAAAGATGCAGGTGTTGTATTCTTGTTGTTTTTCTTTACTGGATTAGCCATTGTTTTGTACTTAAATCAAACACCTAATCAACCTCGAGAACGTGATTATGCTTATGCAGGATCTTTTTATGCCTTTTCCATTTGGATAGGATTAGGGGTTCTCGCCATAGCAGATTTTCTGTCTAAAAAAATTAAACCTAAAACAGCGAGTTTTGTAGCAATAGGTGTTGGGCTGTTAGCTGCGCCAATTATTTTAGCTTCTGAGAATTGGAATGATCATGATCGTTCCGAAAAGTTTTTAGCCCGAGATATGGCCAAGAACTATTTGGAATCTTGTGCCCCTAATGCTATTTTGTTCAGTTATGGAGATAATGATACTTACCCACTGTGGTATGCTCAAGAAGTGGAAGGCATACGTACTGATGTGCGTGTAGTTAATTTAAGTTTGCTTTCTTCTGATTGGTATATGCGCCAAATGTTGGAAAAAGTAAATGACGCTGATGCTCTACCAATTAATATTGATCCAGAAAAATTTAAGGATGGAGTTCGCGATGTTATTTATTATCAAGATTTCCAAATTCCAGGATATGTTGATGTTCAAGATTTATTGAAGATTATGCTTTCAGATGATCAAAACAATAAAGCACAATTACAAAGTGGTGAGTGGGTGAATCTATTACCTACTAAAAATATGCAACTACATATTAATAAGGAATCCGTAAAATCTAATAATGTTGTCCCTAAAGAATGGGAACATGCTATTGTAGATACGATGAAGTGGAATTATTCTATGAATTATGTGAGTAGAGCGGAACTGTCATTACTTGCTATTCTAGCTGAAAATGATTGGAAGAGACCGGTGTATTTTACTACTACTACGCCAGAAACTAATTATATAGGTTTAGATAAATATCTCGTAACTGAAGGGTTTGCATTAAAGTTGATGCCAATTGATATTGATTTGGTTGTGGAGGATTCTGAAGGACAACAGCTAATGGATGTGAATACAGTTTATAATAATATTATGAACAAATATTCATGGGGTAATATTGCTAAGGCTAAGTATATTGATCCTGACTCTTATCGTTATTTAAGTTTGTATGTAAGTGGAATTTTTGGAGAAACTGCTCAGAATTTAATACAGTTAGGTAAAATAGAGGAAGCTCGTAATGTTGTTAATAATGCTTATGAAAATATGCCTAAGCGTACTTACCAAATGAGTGAGCCTATGAGTTATATCATGCTTGTGGACGCTATGTATAAAACAGGTGAGCAAGCTAAAGCTACAGAAGTATCATTGCGTAATATAAATTACATTAAAGAGTATATGCATTACTATACATCTAATCCAAAAAATAGAAACTTAGCTAATGAGCGTAATGTTCGTTTAGGTTTAATCGCTTTACAGCGTTATAAGCTTTTGGCTGAAGAGTATAAAGATGTAGAAGTACAGAAGGCCGTAGATGAATTGTTAAATAAGTATAGTTATTTTTTCGGACCTCAATAAGTAATTTTTAATTTTATATATTTTATCATAAAAGGGATAGGCTTAGCTAAGCCTATCCCTTTTATGATAAAATATGTGAATAATGATACCTACTTTTGAAGTAAGGTGTATCTTTTGCGCGTAATAGTTTTACATATTTATAAAAAAAAACTATTTTTGTTTAAATATTCCCATAATGAAACAATCTATTTTATTAGACGGTCCTAAGTTTCAGATAACAATCAAGCGGTTGTGTCAGCAATTAATTGAAAATCATGGTGATTTTAGTAATGCGGCCTTTGTAGGTATTCAGCCACGAGGCACTTATCTAGCTAGACGTATCGCCAAGGAGTTGAAAAATATGACTGGTAAAGACGTTGATACTGGTATTTTAGATATTACATTTTTTCGTGACGATTTTCGACAAAAAGGTAGTATGCCTTTATTAGCTAATAGCACACAGATTGACTTTATTGTAGAAGGTAAGACTGTCATTTTTATTGATGATGTGTTGTGGACAGGTAGAACGATACGTTCTGCCATGGATGCAATTCAAGCATTTGGTAGATCAGAAAAGATAGAATTATTGGTCTTAGTTGATCGCAGGTTCTCTCGTCAGATTCCTATTGAGCCAGATTATATCGGAATTCAAGTTGATTCTATCGACTCTCAAAAAGTAATTGTGAGCTGGGAAGAAGTGGATAAAGAAGATAGTATAGTTTTAGTAACAGAAGAAAAATAAGTTTTTCAAGGGGAAAGTAATACACAATGTCAACAGGTATAGAACAGTTAAGTACACGCCATCTATTAGGTATCAAAGATTTAACTAATAATGATATTCAATTAATATTAGATACGGCAAAAAATTTTAAAGACGTATTAAATCGACCTATAAAAAAGGTTCCATCACTGCGCGACATTACTATAGCTAATGTTTTTTTTGAAAACTCCACTAGAACGCGGTTGTCTTTTGAATTAGCAGAGAAACGTCTTTCTGCAGATACTATTAATTTTGCAGCATCATCATCTTCTGTCAGTAAAGGTGAAACTTTGATCGATACCGTCAATAATATTCTTGCGATGAAGGTTGATATGGTTGTGATGAGACATCCTTATGCAGGAGCTGGTGTTTTTTTAAGTAAGCATGTTAATGCGCAGATAGTTAATGCTGGAGATGGAGCGCATGAACATCCTACTCAAGCTTTATTGGACTCTTTCTCAATTAGAGAGCGATACGGAGATGTAGCAGGACGTAAGGTTGCTATCATTGGTGATATACTTCATTCAAGGGTAGCTCTATCAAACATACTTTGTTTACAAAAGCAAGGTGCAGAGGTAATGGTATGTGGGCCGACTACGTTAATTCCTAAGTATATAGCTTCATTGGGTGTCAAGGTAGAACATGACTTAAAGAAAGCATTAAATTGGTGTGATGTGGCTAATATGTTGCGTATTCAGCTTGAACGTCAAGATATTGCCTATTTCCCGTCATTAAGAGAGTACTCTATGTTGTATGGTCTAAATAAAGAGATATTAGAGTCTTTAGATAAAGAAATAACTATTATGCATCCAGGGCCAATTAATAGGGGGGTGGAGATAACTTCTGATGTAGCGGATAGTAAACACTCTATCATTCTGGATCAAGTGGAGAATGGAGTGGCAGTACGTATGGCTGTGCTCTATCTTTTAGCAGGGCAACGAGGATAAGTTTTTAATATTTAAAGTAAAAAGGTTCGTGATAATTATCACGAACCTTTTTACTTTAAATATTTTTGGGTGGTAAGAAAAACTGTTTTGGATTCACCTTGAATAAGGCCCAAACAGCTTGCAGCATAAATTTTACTTCAGAAAACTTTATTTTTCTTGCTTTTAATGCTAGTATGAAAGATAAGCTAAAGCTAATTATAAAATTAAAAAAGCCAATGATAACCATTCCAATCACTGTCCATACTATTAGATCTGCAGAAGCTCTATAATTACTGCCAAATATACCTAGGGCAATATTCCCTCCCGCAAATGTTATATGTCTTACATCAATGTCAACTCCCAAGAACAAGCCAATAATACCAGCACTACCCATAAATACGCCAAACCAGAAATTTGAAACTATGCCTGCCCATTTCTCTTTATACCAATGGGCGAATTTAGCTGTGTTCTTCTTTCCAAAGATATTTTTAAGAAGTGGATGTTGTTCTATTCTATAGTAAACAGTATTGAATTTATCATTATTTGAAACGTTTCCTGCAATTATTCCTGATAGAAATAAGAAAATACCTGCAATACATGCATATAATATAATAGAAGATTCTGTTGGATTAAGGTCTTGCAGTAAAGTACGCCATCTAGCAGAGGCAATATTACTACTCATGAAATAGTTAATGCCCCATACTAAACCCAAAGCTACTGGAAACACAACAAGAATATTACCCATGAAAGCAATAAATTGAGAGCGGAATACTTGTGAGAAAAATGTCGCAAAGGCCCAGTATTTATGAGGCTGATCATCTTTAGCACTTTTTTCCATAGAACTAGCAAGGGCCGAAGCGGTCATTGAAGGTTGCTTTGTAGCTAATGTACCGCCAAGCAAATAGATAATTATGAAGCCGGTCGCATAATTGACACTATAATAAAAAGCATGGCCAAATTCGCTCGTATGAACATCACTTAACAGTAGCTTAACTATACACATTATTGCCACTATTGCACCTCCCCCACATGCAGACCATAACATATGCATGTATTCTTTTTTTGTTGTTGTTATGTAGTGCTCCCCTGTTTGGGCTTTATGTTGTGTTATTTCATAAGCTACAGCTTGTGTGCTCTCTTTTATGAGTTTTGAAACATTGGTCTTGTTGCAGTTGATAGAGATTAGAAGTAAACTGAGGTTAATGTTTTTAAGGACCTCGTTGTCTTCTTTGTTTAAAGATGTAAAAGGTAGTATTATTTCTATACGTTCTAATTGTTGTCTTATTTTAAAGAGTGTTTGATTAACCTTAATTGAGATACCTAATTTGCTTGAGTTAGCATATGCGCTGTCTATATACCGATTACATTGCTTCAGTAATACAAATAATTGTTTATAATTAAGATCATCAGTATGTACGTATCTAAGCCTTTGTTCTTTTAAATAATTAAAAAAAAGAGTTATTTCTTTTTGTAAACCAATAAATGGACTATCAAAATTTCTAGCGTCTGGTACCATTTTAGCTACATCTGCTTCCATAGCTCGACCAGTTACTCTTTGCGTTAATACTTCTAATGCATAGATAAGTTCCACGAAAGCAAAATCATCCGTTTGATCATTATAAATGGATGATACCTCTAAAAGTTGGATTAACTGTATTATCTGATCAATTGGAATCCTTTTAATCCATTTAGGGTCATTGTGAGAGTAAAAGAGTTGATTTAGAGTGAATTCTAACGTGTCGGGAGCTGGTTGATAGGGGAGTGTTTTTTCCCCAATTCTTTTTTTTACCTCATAGAAAAAATCGCTGTAATTAATAATTCCTGAATCTGATAAAATTTGATCAAAATCTTTTTTATGCGTTAAATTGTCAAAAACTGCTTTAAAATAAATTCTGTATTGTTCATTAGACTTCAACAACTTTATTAAGTTAGAAAGGTCAACTTCGTTAATGTGTTTTTTACTTTCTTGTCTATATATATTAATGAGCTTCGTTGCAAAATCAAAATATCTAGTCTCGCTAAAAGTTTGGTAAATCTGAAATAGAGCGAATAGTTTCGCATCATTTGTATTCTGCATAAAGTCTCTTTATTTTAGTCAGTGTTATCTGAATCTAATCAAAAATAAAGAAAATTGTTTTTAACGCAAATTCTGATTTACTTATAGGGGGTAATGTAATGATGAGAATAGATTCGTGTGATTTTATCCGTTTGTTAAATTTTAGTTAAAAAATTCGGTTTTTAACACTTGTTAATAACTTTTGTATAAAACATGAGATTATAGAATTAATTTAGTATTCTGAAGAGGAGTGTTTTATTAACACGTTAAATTTGACTAGCTAGTCAAAGCTAAGAATTTTGAAGGGATTACATAAAAAGATATAAACAGCACTATGTATAAGAAAATTTATGGTATAGGTGTAGCTTTAAGTTTGATGTCTGCATCGGCTGCTTTTGGTCAACAGACAGCTTGGCAAGATCTAAATAGAGCTTATAAGTCAGGGTTAGAGTTATTTGAAAGAGGTAAGTTTAGTTCAGCTGCTGAACAATTTAAACGCGTAGAGAATTTGCGAACAAAGAGTTCTTTGCAGATTGACGAGACGGAAGAGTTAACTTTAATTGAAGAGAATGTTCGTTTTTATCAAGCAGTTTGTGCTTTAGAGTTAGAAGATACTAATGCAGAGGCTCAACTTCTTAAGTATATTAAGGATTTTCCGGTTAGTGCAAATTCAAAAGCTGCCTATTTCCAAATTGGTCGAGTATACTACGCAAAAAAAGATTATCCTACTGCTATAGAGTGGTTTACTAAGATAGATGCTAATAATCTTGCTGGAGCAGAAGGTCAAGAATATAGGTTTAAATTGGGCTACTCTTACTTTATGACGCATAATTACAAGGATGCAAAGCCTTTGTTTGATAGATTGAAGGATGAAAAGAGTCAATATCAAGAAGCATCAATTTATTATTATGCGTATTTGTGTTATTTAGATTCTGAGTTTAAAACTGCGCTACACGAGTTTGAGCGATTAAATGGATCTAAAACTTTTGAAAACTCATATCCCTATTACATTACTGCCTTGTACTTTTTGGATAAGCGTTATGATGATGTCTTATCATATGCATTGCCAATTTTAAAAACTACAAAGCAGGAGAATGAAACGGATATGTACCGAATCATAGGAGCTACCTATTTTATTAAAGGTGACTTAGACAAGTCTAAAGAGTATTATGATAAATTCCAAGCTTTAGATCAAGGTAAAACTCAAAACAACCAAGACAGTTATCAAATCGGATATATAGCCTATCGACTAAAGGATTATCCTAAAGCAATCGAAGAATTAGAGAAATTATCTGAGCCCGATGCCTATTATCAAAGTGCTATGATTACATTGGGGGATGCCTTTTTGAAAACAGGGAACAAACAAAGTGCCCGTAATGCTTTTTTTAGAGCATCAAAGTTAGATTTTGATCCACAACTTCAAGAAGAAGGATTGTTTAATTATGCAAAACTTTCTTATGAATTAGAGTTTCACCAAGTTGCTTTGGATGCCATTCAGGAGTACATTGATACATACAAATCCAACAAAAGAAAAGAAGAGGCAAATACATTATTAGCCGAAATCTTATTAAGTACTAAAAATTATAGGGCTGCGGTGGATGTTTTAGAAAACTTCCCACGTACATCGCCAGAAGCCAAGGCTGCTTATCAAAAAGTCACTTATTATAGAGGTTTAGAATATTATAATGAGCGGGCTTTCGAAAACGCCATATCTATGTTTCTACGTTCGGAGGAGAATAGATATGATGAAGAAATTTATGCTTTAGCAACATACTGGAAAGCTGAGGCTATGTATGAGGTGCGTAAATATAAAGAAGCTACCTTAGCATTTAATAAATTCCTCCAATTGCCTGCAGCTCGTAAAACTGATGTTTATCATTACGCTAATTATGCTTTAGCATATGCAGCATTTAGAAATGATAATTATAATACGGCAGCTAATTATTTTGAACGTTTCTTAGCAGGAGGCGGGAAAGATGGCATTGAACTGAATACGCGCAATGATGCAATGGCACGTTTGGCGGATTCTTATTTTGCTAGTAAAAATTATGGTAAAGCGCTCACTTATTATGATAGGCTAATTAGTTCTAATGCTCAAAGTCAGGATTACGCATTATTTCAAAGAGGTATAATCCAAGGTTTACAAGGTAATAATGATGCTAAAATAGCAACGTTGAACTCCGTTATAACGAAATATCCAAATTCTAACTATGCTGATGATGTAGCTTTTGAGATTCCTTATACTTACTTCTTAATGCACGAGTATGATAAAGCTATTGCTGGACTAAAAGTAATGGTCGAAAAATATCCACGAAGTTCTTATGTACCGCGTGCTTTATTGACAATAGGATTAGTACAATACAATCAAGATAATAATGAAGCGGCTTTAGCTACGTTCCAACGTGTAGTTAATCAATATGCAACTACAGATGAAGCACGACAAGCTATTCGATCGATAGAAAATATTTATTTAGATAATAATGATGCCACAGGATACATTCGTTACGCCACTTCCACTAATATAGCTAATCTATCTACAGCAGAACAAGATGCTCATACATTTGGTATTGCACGAAATTTATTTGAGCGTGGTAATTGGCAAGGTACAGTAGAAGCAGTTAATGCATACTTTGATAAATTCCCTAAGCCTATTAATGAAAAATTTGCACGCTTTATAAGAGCAGAGAGTAATGCTAATTTAAGAAATGATAAAGAAGCGCTTCATGATTTTAATATTATTATGAACGATTGGACTTCTGCATACACAGAACAAACTCTAATGAGTGTTTCTAAACTTCATCTTCGAAATAAAGCGTATAATGAAGCCGTGCAAGTGTTGAAAAAGTTAGAATTGACGACTGAGTACAAAGCAAATTATGGTTTTGCTATTAATAACCTTTTAGTAAGTTACTATAATATGGGTGATTATGTCGAAACCTTAAACTACGCCAATATTCTTAAGGCGTATGAAAAGGCTTCTGAAGAAGAGATTGCGCTAGCACATTTATATGCCGCTAAGGCTTATCTTGCGACTAATAAAGCAGCTGATGCGACTAAAGAATTAAACCTAGCCGCGCTCAAGTCTAAAACCCAGACTGGTGCTGAGGGACGCTATTTAGTAGCTGAGCAACAATTAAAAGCAAAACAATATGATAAAGCAATCGAATCTGCTTTTGATATAGCCAATACTTTTTCATCATATGATTATTGGGTTGCAAAAGGATTTATATTAATGTCAGATGCCTATGCTGGGAAGGGAGATAAATTCCAAGCTAAAGCAACTTTAGAAAGTATCATTGATAATTATGACAATAAAGAAGATGGTATTCTAAAAACTGCAAAGGAACGTTTGAGTAAACTGAAATAATAAGAATAAGGAAAGAAGATGAAGTTACATAAAACAGTATTTAAGAATTACGGCATAGTGGCTCTGTTACTTGGATTAGGGACACAAACCTATGCTCAACAGGATCCGACAAAACCTGTCACTGTAGATTCGTTTGATGTAGTACGTGATTATAAACCTATTCTTGCTGATGCAGTTAAGATTAGACGTAGTCCAGATATGACTAATAAACGTAGTTATATGCCTAAGTTAAATTATGGTAATATACCGGATAAAAAATTAGACATTAATACGGGGCTAAAAGAGCTTCATGTACAAGAATTTCCCTTTACTAAACTACAAGACAATAAAAGTAATTACGCAAAACTTGGCGTAGGTAATTTGGGGACAATCCTTGGAGAAGCTTATTTCGCAATAGAAGATTATGAAGATATCCGCTTTGGAGGTTTTGTAAAGCATATCAATCAAAAAGGTAACTTAGAAGATCAAAAGTATGCTAGACAAGAGATTGGAGTATTTGGTAGACGTGTATATTCTAATTATACAGTAGATGGTACTTTAGGGTATAATCGATATGCTACTAATTTTTATGGAAACCCAACGGATGTGAATAATGTATCTCTAAATCCTGCTCGTGAATCACAGCATTTTAATGATATTTATTTTACAGGTGAATTAGTTAGCAACTATAATCCCAATGATCTGCAAGCTTTATCCTATTCTGCTAAATTAGATGCTTATACTTATAAAGATAAGTTTAAAGCGGGAGAAAACTCTATTGCATTATCAGGATATTTGAATAAGCGAATGAAAACGTTTAATATAGGAGCTAATCTTGCGTTAGATATCAATAGCATTAGTGGTGCAGAAAATGTTTTAAATGATAAGAAGTTTAATAATTCTCTGGCAACAATTAATCCATATATTAGTTTTAGAGGAGCTAATTATACATTGACATTGGGAGCAAATGTAGTTTCTGAATTTGGAGATAGTTCTCGTTTCAATGTATTCCCTTCCGCTGAGGTTGATTTCTCTTTAGTTCCTGGATATGTTAATATTTTTGGAGGCTTGACAGGTGGAGCAAAGAAAGCATCGTACAAAACTTTTTCGCAATTGAATCCTTATTTGGGGCCGAATTTAAACTATCAAAATATGCTTGAGAGATTAAGTGTATTTGGAGGGGTAAAAGGTAATGTAGGTGCTACATTCGGCTATAAGGCGAAAATAATGTACAAGTCAATTGAAGGATTGCCACTTTTTATCAATGATAAGGATACACCTTTCCAATTTGAAATGGTATATGATGGTGATGCGGACAAAAAAGTTTCTTATTTCGGAATTGAAGGGGAGATGAATGTCCGTTTATCACAATTAGTGAATATCGGAGGACGTATTAATATTGATAATTATACCTCAGCTACACAAGAGGAAACTTGGTTTACGCCTAAACTTAGGTTTGCCGCTAATGCTAGGTTTAATATTTCAGAAAAGTTATATATTGATGCAGAAGCATTGTTTCATGGCTTAAGTTATGCTAAAGCTTACGAATATGATTTGGCTCAATATGGTCCAGTTAATCCAGCAGTACCTACTTCTTATTACAAAGCCACAATTCCTGAGTTTTTTGATTTAAGCGCAGGTGCTGAGTATAAAGCAACTTCTCAATTGGGAGTATTTGTAAAGGTCAATAATATTTTTAATAAAGAATATCAAAGATATTTATATTACCCTCGAATGGGCTTCAACATGATAGGTGGTGTAAATTATTCTTTTTAACTTTGCATAAAAAATAAAATAACCGATGAATTTAGGAAAGCAAATAGATTCTTTATTAAGGAGACAAGCTGCGGTGTATGTCAAAGACCTCGGGGTGTTTAGGCGGGTCCATACCTCTGCTAAATTTGATCCTAAAAGCAATGCTTTTTTGCCTCCTATATCTTTTGTTGAGTTTGATGCTTCTTCTACTGATGGATACGATTTTATATTTTATCTACAACAGATAAATTTACTGGAACGCTATGAGGCCGAAAGCCAATTAGAGAATGAAGTTTCAGTTTTAATCGATAGAATTCGTACTCATGGAGAAGCTCACCTTGATAATCTTGGTGTTTTGCTAAGTTTTGATGGAAATTATGTATTTAAACCATTTGATTTAAGTGGCTTTTTATACACACCTGTTGAAAATGATTACAACCAAACTGCGGTTGAAAATCAGCATGATATATTAGAAAATCCTGAAAATATCTTTGCTGAAAATAGGGTGGACTCCGCAGAAGAAAAACCACAGGTAGAGCCTATTGCAGAAACTAATTTTTTTGCTTCTGATGCTGATAATCTCGTGTTTGAGAAAGAATTAATACAAGAAAATCCTGATTCAAGAGAAGGAAACAATTCTTATATTTACGGTCTTGTTGCTGCATTAGCAATTTTGATTTTAGGAGGTGCTTATTTATACATTACTTTGTATCAACAGGATGATACTGTAGAAAGGGACTTTACTTTTGATTCTTCAGTTTTGGATTCTGTAGATAATAGTATCATGGTAGATACATTAGATAGTACTATAGCAATAGAAAGTGATTCTACAATTAGTGTAGAGGATACTGTCCTTTCCGTTGCAGCAGTGCCGTTAGAAGTTCCTAAGAAAGAGGAGAGACCAGTCTTAGGAGATTATAGATATACAATTGTAATCGGAACGCATGCAACAATGGAACAAGCAGATAATGAAGTAACTTCTTATCATAAAAAGGGTTATAAAACTGTTCGTGCATTGTCTCCTAACTTGTCTAAAAATAAAACCCGCGTCGTTTGGGATGTGTATAAGACAGCAGAAGAGCGAGATGCAGCATTAAGGGAGGTTCGTAAGAGTATAAAGCCAGATGCTTGGGGAGCTAATATTTAAAAGAGAATAAACATAAACCAGAATATAATTTTTTTAAGACTATGTCATTATTACAAGACGCGTTACCAGTGGATACACTGAATTCAATTCAACAACAAGCTGTACAACTTGCAGCTCCTGCTGAAAACTTGAATTTAATTCAATTACTCATGAAAGGTGGTTGGATTATGGTTCCAATTTTAGTGTTATTTTTTTTAGGATTGGTAATTTTTATAGAGCGTTATATTACGATTCGAAATGCTTCCAAAGCTGATGGTAATTTAATGGCTCAAGTAAAAAGTAATGTATTATCCGGTAAGTTAGAAGCAGCTATTGCCGTTACTCGTTCAAGTAATACTGCATTAGCTCGTATGTTACAAAAGGGCTTAACTCGTGTAGGTCGTCCAATCAGAGATATCGAAGGTGCCATTGAAAATGCAGGTAAGCTGGAAGTTTCAAGGTTAGAAAAGAATATTAATATTTTAGGAATTATTGCTGGTATAGCACCAATGCTTGGTTTTGTCGGTACTATATTTGGTGTAATTCAGATTTTTCGTGATGTAGAGATGGCTGGTGGTATTGATATTGGTTCGGTATCAGGTGGTTTGTATGTGAAAATGATCGCTTCTGCATCAGGTTTAACCATCGGTATATTAGCTTATATAGGTTATCATATTTTGAATATGATGGTTGACCGCTTAATATTGAAAATGGAAACTGAAGCTGTTGAGTTTATCGATTTGTTAGATGAGCCAGGCGTTTAATTGCTTTGTAAAACAATATGAATCTAAGAAATAGAAGAAATAAGCCAAGTGCAGAGGTGCATACAGCAGCTTTGAATGATATCATGTTCTTTTTGATGTTATTCTTTCTGTTGGCATCGGCTGTTGCAAATCCTCAAGTAGTAAAACTGTTATTGCCTAAATCTAGCGCGGGTGAGCAATCAGTCGCTAAAAAGACAGTAACGGTATCTATTACTAGTGATCTTGCCTATCATGTAGATAAACAAGTCGTGCCTTATGAATCTTTAGAGTCTGTTTTGCAATCGCAAATGCAAACAGGTGAAGAGGTGACAATAATGTTATATGCCGATAGTACAGTTCCCATTCAGAATGTAATATCTGTTATGGATGTGGCTAACAGATTGAAAATAAAATTGGTACTAGCAACAGAACCAAAAAAGGATTAGTGATAGTATAATCTGAAAGATAAAGTAGTTGAAAAATAAATTATCTGTACAGATCTAATTAGAAGTATATCATGTATTATCATTTAAAAGAAGAAAATAATATGCCAAAGGCACTAGGGATTTCATCCCTAGTAATGTTAGTTTTATTAGCTATAGGCTGGTTTGTTGTATTTGGGCAGTATGAAGAACCTAAATATGGCATGGGTGGTATAGTAGTGAATTACGGTACTTCTGATGTAGGCATGGGTGATGATTATATGAATATCGAAGAACCTTCTGTTGATGAGAATGCTAACAATGTTCAACCGGATAGAGTGGTTCCTACAGAGACACCTACTCCGACACCAACTCAGCAAATTGCTGACAAAGCTGTTGCAACTCAAGATATGGAAGATGCACCAGCTGTAGTTAAGGCAGAAAAACCAGTGAAGAACGCTGCTGCAGAAACTACCAAAGAAGTTAAGAATAGTACCCCTGCCGTGAATTCAAATGCATTATATAAAGGTAAAAAGAATAATGGTACGGGTGGTGGCGATGGAACTGGCGATACCCCCGGTAATCAAGGCTCTGTTTTGGGAGATCCTTTAGCGTCAAATTATGGAGAAGGTGGCTCTGGCTTTGGAGACACACCTTTATCTTTATCTAGTAGACATTGGGCACAGCGACCAAATATTGATGACAAAAGCCAATTCTCAGGTGTAGTGGTATGTGAACTTACTGTTGATAAAAATGGATATATTATTAACGTCAGACCGGGTGTGAAAGGGACAACGTATTCATCTCCAACTGTATTTAGTATGCTCGAGCGTGAGCTGAGAAAAGCTAGATTTAATCCCATTCCAAATGCACCTGATAGAAGGGTTGTACAAGTATCTATTAATTTCAAACAACGATAATTTATTAAAGTAATGAAAACTTATACAGAGGTAATTGATTATTTATATAGTCGATTACCTATGTTTACTCGTGATGGTTCTTCAGCTTATAAAAAGGATCTCGATCGTACAATAGTACTGTGTCAAGCTGTTGGTAATCCTCAAAATAAGTTTAAATCTATACACGTAGCTGGTACCAACGGAAAAGGATCTTCTTCCCATATGCTGGCCGCTATTTATGCTCAAGCCGGTTATAAAACAGGTTTATATACCTCTCCCCATCTTGTTGATTTTCGTGAAAGAATTAGAATTAATGGAAATCAAATCGATGAACAATTCGTTGTTAATTATGTAAATAATCAAAAGGAACGTATTGAAGAAATTCAACCCTCTTTCTTTGAAGCTACGGTGGCAATGGCATTTGATTATTTTGCTAAAGAAAAGGTCGATATTGCAATTATAGAAGTTGGATTAGGCGGAAGATTAGATAGTACGAATATTATATCTCCAGAAGCCTGTTTAATTACTAATATTGGTATGGACCATATGAATATTTTAGGGAATACTATTGAAGAAATTACGAAAGAGAAGGCAGGAATAATTAAACCTAATACCCCTATTGTAATTTCTGAAACAAACGTGGCTACTGAAGTAGTTTTTACACAAGTGGCTCAAAGTTTGTCTGCGCCTATCATTTTTGCAGATCAAATTTTTACTGTCAATTGTATCGATAGAAATTCTACTCAACAGTATTTAGAAATTAGTTCAGATATACAGACGATTAAGCTCAACCTAGATTTAACGGGTACTTATCAATCAAAGAATTTACTGGGAGTATTAGCTGTCGTCGACCAGATGAAGGGTAGAGGATTCGAGGTTAAGCTGGATGATTTATATTATGCTCTAGGTCATGTACAAGAATTAACAGGTCTACAAGGACGTTGGCAGACTTTAAGTACTTCTCCTCTCATGATTTGTGATACTGGGCATAATGAAGATGGTATTAAAGAAGTAGCGAAAAATTTAAGAACCATTGCTTACAAAAAATTGCATATTGTAATAGGTGCAATGAAGGATAAGGATCTCGATCATATGTTGCCTTATTTACCAAATGATGCTATTTATTATTTTTCCAATCCTAATATGCCCAGAGCGATGCATGCTCAAGAGCTAGCATTAAAGGCTCAAACGTATGGATTGAAAGGATATGTTGTAGGTACGGTCATGGATGCGCTTAGTAAGGCTAAGAATGCTTATAGTGAAGGAGATTTAATATTCATAGGTGGCTCAAATTTTGTAGTGGCAGAAGTTCTCCAAAATATTTAGACTACATATATTATATTCTACATAGCCTTCATTCTATTAATGAAGGCTATGTAAGTCAATGTTGAAAAATTGTAAATATTAATTTTTTAGATTAGTTTAATGGCTACAAGGTAATATCCCATATTCCTACAGCTCTTTCGAGTTCGACTAATGCTTCAGCCTGATTATACAATGTTTGATAATAGTTTAATTGTACCTCATTATAGGTTCGCTGCGCATCTAAAACCTCCAGTAGAGAGGTTTCCCCTCGTTGATAACTGTATGTTTTACCTGTTAATATAGCTTCAGCTTCTGTTAATAGCCCGGTGTTGAATAAACCAACTTGTTTTTGTGTTGCTTCATACTTATAAAATGCTTGAACTATCTCCGTTTGAATCGCAATTTCCACTGCTTTATATTCTTGGTTTGTTTGTAGAACACTATATTCCGCCACTTTCACCTCGCCAGAGCGTCTGTTAGAAAATTTCAACGGTATACTTAATCCTCCACCTATTTTTGTGAAAGCAGGAGTTGGTGCAATTTCATTATGTGCATAAGAGTTATACTCAACGCCCAAAGATAATCCCAAGTCTACGGATCTATTTGCTTTCGCTAGCTTGAGCATGTTGCTTGATATTGCCTTATTTTGCAAGGCTATTTGAAGATCTGTCCTGTTGTTTTGGGCTGTTTTGATGAGTTCCTCTAATTTGAAGTCTCTGTTATATGTCTTTAATATTTCAGTGGGATTATATAGTACATCATGTTGCTGAATGCCCATTAGCAAGGATAGCTGGGCGAGTGATATCTTAGATTCCGCCAATGAGGAGTAAATTTCATTGCGCATCGTACCTGCTTCAAGCTTAGCCTGACGAGAATCTACTTGCGAAATGGCACCCAATTGATATCGTATACTATCTGCACTTGCAAGTTTGGATAGTTGTTCTAATGAGTTTACTTGTGATTTCCAAATATGTCTGTTAAGCATGGCTTGTAGATAAGCAAGTGTGGCATCTGCACGTAGATTTTTATAATACAACTCTAATAAGCTATTCGTTAGTTGTGCTTCACTTTCAGCAAGATTTATCCGCGCCTTTCTTTTACCACCAAGTTCTAGAGTCCAATTCAACTCTGAATTAAAGCTATACCCCATTTGCATCCGGCGTTCTCCATTGTCGGCATATCCAATTTCTAATTCGGGATCTGGAAAGATACGAGATGTTAAAACATTTGCCTTCGCAATGTCGATGTTGAATTTTTCAGCAGCATATTCTAAATTATTTTTACCAACAGATTCCATAAACGATTTGTAGTCGATTGGGCGTGAGTTTTCTAAAGAATCTACTATTTGTGCATGTACTAAGTCACAGAATATTAATAGAATGACTATAATTTTTATTTTTTTTGTCATAAGTACCGTTTTGTTGAAGAAATTATATCCGACTCCATTTTACAATTTTTTATGATTGCTTTTTTTGATTCCAATTTTTCCCCCATTTACTCTCGACCAAATAATAAATTGCAGGCAAAGCAAATAGAGTAATAATGGTGGAAAATAATAATCCATATACTATTACTGTTGCTAGGGGACGTTGCACATCAGATCCTATTCCAGTAGCTAGTGAGGCGGGGAAAAGTCCGAGTATAGCTACGGTAGCTGTCATGAGTACAGGACGGAAACGGTGCGTACTTCCTTCAATCACTGCGGAGAGTAAATTGAGTCCTTGCTTGCGTAAATCATTGATATGTGATATCATAATGACTCCATTTTGTATCGCAACCCCAAATAAGGCTATAAAACCAACAGCAGAAGAAACATTCAGTGACATATTTCTTGTATTAAGAGCTAACATGCCTCCAAAGATGGCTAATGGAACAATACTCATTAACAAACCTGCTTGACGAAATGATCCAAACGCACCGTATAGTAATATAAACATGATTCCTAGTGCTATGGGTATAATCACCGAGAGTCTTTCATAAGCTCTATTTTGATTCTCAAATTGCCCACCCCATTTTATATGAAAATTATTATGATCATAATGGACATTCTTGTCTATTGCTTGCTGAGCTTCTTTTAATAATGACTGTAGATCTCTATTACGTACATTCAGTTTGACGGTGAGATGTCTCTTATTCATTTCTCGTGTTATTGTACTTTCGCCAGTGCTAAGTTTAATGTCAGCTACTTGCGATAGTGGGATTTTTGCTCCTGACTGTGAGGTTAATGACAGGCTTTCAATCTTGTCTACTGAATTTCTACTTTCTTCATTATATCGACAAATAATATCATAGACTTTGTGCTCAACAAATAGTTGCGAAATGGCTTTCCCACCAATTGCAACTTCTATAAGTTCGGCAACGTCTGATGTATTTAATCCATATTGAGCTATTTTGTCCCGATCTGCATGTATTTGCAGTTGCGGTAATGGCGGTTCTTGATCAATATCCAAATCTACTGCACCAGGTATTGTTTTTAAGGTATTAAGTACATCTTCGGCTATCCTACGAGTCTCTTTAAAATCATCTCCGTATATTTTTACTACCAGTTCACTATGTGCACCTGATATTTTATCCATTACACCATCTATCATCGGTTGCGAAAAACCAACATTAAATCCAGGTAGTTGCTCGTATTCTTTTTCTAATTCATCAATTAAGTCATGCTTTGTTTTTCCCGACGGCCATTCTTTGTAAGGTTTTATACCAATAGACACTTCAAAGTGTGAGGCTGTCCATGGGTCTGTGCCATCATCATTTCTACCCGCCTGAACCATAATGTAAGTCACTTCATCATATTTCATGGTGCGTGCTCTTAACGTATCACTAAGTTCTTTGGACTTCTCTATTGATATTCCTGGAGGAAGTTGGACTTGTAGCCATATAGAACCTTCGTCCAATGGCGGTAAAAAATCTTTCCCAACGCGAACAGTTAATAATGTACCTGCTATTAATATCAGTGCTAGTGGTAGAAGTACCTTTTTAGGACTGCACATTATTTTTTGAATCCATAAGTTATACTTAAATGTCAATTTTTCAAGCCATTTATTATGGTATAACTTCTGCGGCTTACGATAAATGACATAGGCCATTCCAGGAATTACAAATAGAGCTACAGCCAAAGCTCCTAACAAGGCATAGCCAACTGTAAATGCCATGGGAGTAAATAGCTTCTTCTCCATTCTTTCGAAAGCGAATAGGGGAAGATAGGCTGTAATTATTATGATAGTAGTAAAGAATACAGGCTTCGCAACTTCAGCAGCTCTTTGCGCAACGCTTTTTTCCTCTAGCTCATATGTTGGATTCTCTTCTCTTTTTTTCAGTATAGTTTCCATCATGACAATGGCACCATCTACTATTATTCCAAAATCAATAGCACCTAACGATAATAAATTGGCCGGAATATTTGTAAAATGCATTAAAATGAACGCAATTAGTAATGATAACGGTATGGTAATAGCGACTAATAAGGCGCCTCTCCAGCTACCTAAAAAGACAATCAATACGATGATAACTAGTCCAATACCTTCTAATAATGTATGAGAAACAGTACTTAAAGTATTATCAACCAAATGAGTTCTGTCAAGAAAAGGGTGGATACGTACGCCTTCGGGTAAGATGTCTTTATTTAGTTCATCTATGGCTTCATGAATTTGCTTTAAAACAACTGATGGATTTTGACCTTTTAAGAGTAAAACTATTCCCTCCAAACTTTCAGAATAATTACGCTCTCTATCGGTATAACCAAGTATTCCTTTTCTTTCTAATGCACCATACTTTGGTTCACCTATATCATTAAGAAATATTGGAACGCCATTTTCTGACTTTACAACGATCTTTCCTAAATCCTCTAAGTTCTTAACAAGGCCAATTCCGCGGATGACATAACCTAATTCTCCACGCTCTAATACACTTCCTCCAGCATTTACATTGTTATTTTCAATCGTCTCAATGACCTCGCGTAGCGTAAGGTTGTATTGTTCTAATTTTTTCGGATCTATTTCTAATTGAAATTGTGTTGTGATCCCGCCAAAATTTGTTACCTCAGCTACACCAGAGACTTGATTAAGCCGAGGTATAATGGTGAAATTTTGAAGATCTGTCAGTTCTCTTAAGTCTTGGTCACCACTTGTCTCGATGATGTAACGATAGACCTCTCCTATAGGCGAAGTCAGAGGGTCGAGTCCTGGCATAGCTTCGTAAGGTAGTGCTATTTCATTCAATCTTTCTTGGATACGCATTCTGGCCCAATAATCATCTATACCATCTTCAAACACGATAGTGATCATGGATAGACCAAATGTACTTTTGCTACGCATGACATGCATACCAGGCAATCCATTCAAGGTACGCTCAATCGGAATAGTAATTTGTTGCTCTACTTCTTCAGCAGCAAGACCCGGTACTTGTGTTACTACTTGAGAAGTTACATCTGCAATATCTGGATAAGCTTCAATAGCTAATTGTTTCCAAGAGTAATAGCCAAAAAATGATATCAAGGTAAACAAGGCTACCATCAGCCATCTTTTTTCAACACTTAAATAGATTAATTTTTTCATGAGTCCCTTCGTTCTGCGTCTAATAATTATTAGTATGTTTTGTTTAAAAGAAAACCGCCTTTGGATACTACGAAGTCTCCTTTATGCAAACCCGCTGTGACGATAGTTTTATCATCCGTGATCCCTGAAGTTTCGATATTTCTTTTTTCAAAATGTGAATCACTTATTTTTATAAATACGAATTGCTGATCTTCTTTTTGAAATATAGCTTCCGAGGGTATTAACAAAGCTTTGCTAGGTTTATTTTTAAATTGTAACGTTACATACATACCTGACCGGAGTTCTAAGCTGGGATTGTCACATTCAATTAATACTTCTACGCTCCGTGTGTCTTCATTGACAATTTCATTGATATGAAAAATTTTACCAGTGAACGTATTTTGTGGATAGGCTGCACTTTTGATTTCAACTTCCTCCAAAGTTTGAATAAAATGCATGTCTTTCTCCTTTACTTGAGCTGCAATCCATACTTTTGATAACTCAGCAACCGTAGCTATAGGTTCAGCATCTTCTTTTAAATATTGCCCTATTACTATATTGTTTCTAATCAACTTGCCTCTAATAGGAGAGGTAACTATTAATGGTTGTCCTAAAGTTATCTTCTCTAAGTTGACATTGAATATTTTAAGTGCTGCTGCTGCATTAGATAATGCAGCTTTTTTTATACTATACTCGGTCTCTGCCTCTTCCAGTTCGCGTTCGATACCAACAGCATTTTTAAATAGGTCTTGTTGTCTTTTTAAGTTCAATTCGGACTGCCGGAATTCCTGTCTTGAATCAAAATAATCCTTCTGTGCATTAAAATAATCTGGTGAGCTAATTTCAAAGATTGGAGTACCAATATTTACATTTTGTCCCAATTTTACAAATGATTTTAGGACTCGCCCCGCAAAAGGTGCTGCTATTTCGGCATAAGCGGTTGGAATGGTTTTTACTACCCCTGTCGTGCTGAATTCCATGCTATGATCATGCTCCTCAACCTCTTTAAAAACTAAGCTTGACCTAATATTAGAATGATCGCTTAATATAATAGTATCTGCTGAAAGTATATAATCGGTATGGTTTTCTTGTGTCTCATTTTGACTATCTATGCTTTGGCAAGAAAATAGAATATAAGTTAAAGCAATACTAACCCCTAGAATTATGCTTTTTTCATAGTATCTCGTAATTATCATTTTTCTTTATTTTAGATTCACCACAATTATTATCCCTACACCTTGTTTAGTGATGCGGCAAATATCGGTTGCTCTTTTATGTCATAGGGTTAGAGAACCAATAGAAAAATATTAGAATAATATTAGAATGAATATTGCCAGATATATGCTGGTAAAGAAAAAAATAAATTTAGATTATATCTTGATGCTGATAAAGAAGTGCTTCAGCGCCTAGGTATAATTATGGAGTAATAACCGGCAGTTTGATAATAAATGTGGTTCCGTGACCTACTGTAGAATCCACTTCTATAGTACCTCGGTGGAGATTAATTATTTTTAGTGTTAATGATAGTCCAATTCCATTACCTTCGCAAAAGAAATGATTCTTTCCTCTATAAAAGGGAGAAAAAATATCCTTTAAATCTTCGGAAGAGATTCCAATACCTTGATCAATAAAATGTAAAGAAATACAATTATTATGGGAGAATATCCTTATTAGGACATGTTTTTTATTAGAAAACTTACATCCATTTTCTAATATATTCATGAATGCAACTTGTAAAAGATATGCATTACCTAGAATTGAAATCTGTTTATCGTCTTCAAAATCATCCTCAAAATTGATGTTGATATTATACTCTTTATTGGCTTTTTGAAGTTGTTGTAATGACTCTAAAAGAACTTCATCAATTCGTATTTTTTTGAATGTAATTTCTGATGGATCATAACTAGCTTTTGCAAAATCTAATAAGTCGTTGGAGAGTCTAACAAGCTTTTTAGCATCTGCCAATGCACCGTTCAAAGCAGCTTTGTATTCTTGAATGGTTCTTTCCTTAGTAATTGATAGCTCTAGTTCTGTAATTATAGCTGCTAAAGGGGTACGTAGTTCATGTGAGATATTAGAAACGAATTGTTTTTGAGAATCGAATGAGTTTTCAAGACGATCCAACATTTTATTAAATGTGTCAGCCAATTCAGCGAGTTCATCTTTACTATGGTTGTGAGGTATTCTTAAATCAAGGTTCGTCGCTGAGATACTAGCAGCTTTTTGAGTCATCTTTTTGATGGGCTCAAATGCTTTTTGAGAAAAGAATCTACCTGTTAGGTAAATAACTAATATAGAAAGTAGGCATGCTATGATGATAGTATGGAGTAGACTATCTAGCTTTTTAAAGCCATATTGGTCATACGCTGCAGCTATTATAATATAATTGTTGTTTTGATATGCATATCGCAAGCCAATAACTTGCCAATCTTTTTGATAGAAATTAATGATCTTTTTATGATTAATTTCATTGATCATTTCTTTTGTTTCTTTTACAAAGTCTATGTCTACGGCATCATGGTATAAAAGATGGAAACTGGTATCATAAATCGCAACTTCCACTTCATCCAAAATTTGCCTATTATTACGGTAAATACTTTGTAATGTATGCTCATCAACATTTGCATCAAAGAAAAGGTTCGCTTTGGTTATTGCTTCCTTTGTTAGTAGGGCAAAGAATTCTTTTTCGCGGTTTTCTTTAGCAGTGTAATAGACTATGCCAGCAAATATAAATAATATAGATGCTGTAATGACAGTATAAAGTAGCGTTATCCTTGAGCGTATTTTCATAATTCTTCTCGTAGGATAAAGCCCATTCCTGATTTGGTATGAATTAGTTTTGTATCAAATCCTTTGTCAATTTTGTTGCGTAAGTAGTTGATGTACACATTCATGAAATTTGTTCCTGTATCAAAATGGGTTCCCCAAACCTGCTCCGCAATTTCAGTTTTAGAAAGGACACGCTCGGGATTTCGCATCATATATTCTAATAGACTAAATTCTTTAGGAGTGAGATCAATAAGTGTGTCTCTCCTTTTAACAATTTTTGTGTTAACATTCATTTCCAAATCTGCAAATCGCACTATAGAGCTTGTATTGAGGGTTGTTTTATTATAGCGTTTAAGTAGAGCACGAACACGCACAAGGAGTTCTCTCATTTCAAATGGTTTGACTAAGTAGTCATCTGCCCCCGCATCAAAACCTTCTACTTTGTCATCTGTAGTACCCAACGCTGTAAGAATAATAATAGGAATATCTGGACGCTGCTCTCTAATTTGTTTACACAACTCTATACCGTCTATTTTAGGAAGTATAATGTCCGTAATAATGAGATCAAAATCATGTTGCAAAGCAAGTTTCTTTCCTAAGAGTCCATCGTAAGCCATTTCGAGTTGGAAACCTTGTTCTTCGAGACCTCGTTGTATTAGTTCGGCTACCCGAAGATTATCCTCAATGATTAGAATTTTCATAAACAGCTCTTCTTGATATTATAAAAATAAGCAATTATTTTAAAAGGATGATTTGTTTGCGGTTCCAAATGAAATGATTAAATAATAAATGCGCCTTTTGGCGCATTTATTATTTAATCATTTATGGTAAGTTCACCACGTATGTCTTTTTCAATCCAATAGGCCACACTCTCTTGATCCTCAAATTCGCCTTGCAGGTACATAAGTTTGGTGATTGCTGCTTCAAATGTCATATCATATCCGTTCAAAACACCTATGGATTTCAAACCTTGACTGGTTTCATAACGACCCAATTCTACTGACCCTACCTTGCATTGAGAGATATTAAGAATATTTTTCCCCTTATCGATAGCTTCTTTCAATAGATCCAAAAACCATTCTGCAGTAGTGGTATTGCCCGAACCAAATGTTTCCATAACAATGGATCGAACATTCGAATCCAATACTGCCTTAATAGTATCTTTTGTAATACCTGGAAAGAGCTTTAATACAGCTACCTCATCATTTAGCTTATTATGACGTACTAATTGTTGTCCTGCATTATTCAGCAAGGCCTCAAAATTGTATTTTAAATGGATACCTGCTTCTACTAGTACCGGATAATTTGGCGAACGGAAGGCTTCAAATTTTGACGAGTGGTATTTGAAAGATCTATTCCCTCTAAAAAGTTTATTATCAAATAATATACATACTTCTTGAATCACTGCCTGACCATTATGTTTAGCTGAAGCGATTTCTAATGCAGTCATTATATTTTCCCTTGCATCTGTTCGTATTTCGCCAATAGGAAGTTGAGAACCCGATAATATAACGGGTTTACGTAATCCTTCTAAAAGGAAGCTCAATACCGAAGCTGTAAAAGCCATGGTGTCCGAGCCATGTAGAATCAAAAAACCATCATAATCTTCATAATTGTCTTGAATTAATTTGGTCGTTTTTAACCATATCTCCGGGGTCATATTAGAAGAGTCAATAATAGGATCGAATGAATGTACAGTTAATTCATAGTCCGTACGACTCAAATCAGGAAGATTGTTTTTGATTAATTCAAAGTCGAAAGGAACAAATGTACCTGATGCATCTTGCACCATACCAATGGTTCCTCCAGTATATATGATGAATATTTTTTTCATTCTACACTTTATTTTAGATTCCAAATACTTTTTTAGAGTTTAGAGTAGTTATCTCAGCTACTTTCTCTATACTAATCTGATGTAGATCAGCTACTTTTTCAGCTATATAATGTAAATAAGAGCTTTCATTTTCCTTACCACGAAAGGGACTAGGAGCCAGATATGGGGAGTCAGTTTCTAAAACGATATCCTTCAAATCAACTTGTTCTACCACCTTATCTAATCCAGCCTTCTTAAAAGTGACTACGCCTCCTATACCAAGTTTAAACCCTAGATTAATAGCACGCTCAGCTTGCTCTAAGTTGCCCGTGAAACAGTGGAAGATCCCAAAAAGCTTATCATCGTTTAATTCTTCTAAAATTTCGAAGACTTCGTCAAATGCTTCCCGACAATGAATATTGATAGGAAGGCCTAATTCTTTTGACCATTGTATCTGTGTTATAAAAGCTTCCTGTTGCCAGACTAATGTACTTTTATCCCAGTATAAATCTATTCCAATCTCACCAATAGCATATATTTTATTATTCTCAATCGCCTGTTTAATGCGAGCTAATTCTTCCTTATAATTATCCTTTACACTGCAAGGGTGTAAGCCCATCATTGGAAAACAAATGTCAGGAAAAGCAGATACCGTTTCTAATACGGAGTTTATGGATTCACTATCAACATTCGGTAAAAATAGCCGCGTTATGTTATTTGTTTTACAACGCTCGATTTGTTGTGTTAACGTAGGTGTGTTGAAGTGATAATAAATGTGTGTATGCGTATCGGTCAGCGTATAATGAGATTCCATATGTATTAAATTATTCAAAAATAGTAAATTGATAATAATATCAGGCTATAGAAAACAAAAAACGCAATTCTATTAATAGAATTGCGTTTATATTTTAAATATTGCAAATTAGTCCTTGTAATAAGACCGAATTGTCAAGATTAATTAGTTGGCTCAACGATATTTGGTGTTTGACCTGGTGCAGGTGTTGCAATAGGTTGACCTTTGATCACATCAACTAACTCTACTTCAAAAATCAAAGGAGCGTAAGGAGGAATTTTTTGTCCTGCTGGACGATCTCCATAAGCTAATGCTGAAGGAATGATGAATGTAGCTTTAGTACCTTGAGGTAATAATTGCAAACCTTCTGTCCATCCTTGGATAACTGGTTGATTACCTAAGCTGAAACGTAATGGTTCAAATGTACGCATAGGATCGATACCTAATTTAGCCTTTTCAGCTACTTCTTTGATCGAAGAATCGAAGATAGTACCGTTTGTTAACATACCTGTGTAATTCACAACAACTGTATCTCCTAAAGCTGGTAAAGCACCTTTACCTTCTTCTATAATCACATATTGTAAGCCTGATGCTGTTTTCTTAGGCTCTAATTTGTTGTCAGCAACATATTTAGAGATTTTGCCAGCTTCAGCATTTTTAAGACCATCTAACTCACCTTTAAAGTATTCATCTAATTGGCTGTAAATAACCGAATCAGTTAATTCACCTTTTTTGAAATGCTTTCTAACTTTTACAGTAAATGTAACATATTTATCAGCAAACTCAGGCTTTGGCTGACCTGTTCTAGCTGCCATAGTATCTAAGTTCAATTTGAATACTGCTGAATCGCCTTCACCTAAGAATTTGAACATTGAATTATAGTCTCCAGCATAAGCTCCAGGAATAGAATCTGGCGCAATTTGTACAATTTGAGGTAAACCTAAATCGTATGTACTGTTTAATAACGAGTCATTTCTATCTGATTTGATAGTCATATCAACAGATAAGAAGTCTCCAGCAACAGCTTTGTCACCTCCATTATCTTTTACAATGTTGTACTCTAAACCGCCATCACCTTTCTTAAAGTTTTGGCATGATGCAACTAGCAATGTAGCAGCCGCTGCTAAAAATAAAATTGATTTTTTCATTTATTGATTAATACTTATATACTTGTTAATATTTGTTTATATTCAGGTAATAATGATTTGAATGTCTCCACCACAGTTGTTAAGCTCTCATTTGAACTTCCTCCCGATGCATTCAAGTGACCTCCACCGTTAAAATATCGTTTACAGATTTCGTTACATGGAATATCACCTATTGAGCGTAAAGATAATTTAATTAATTCAGTTCTGTCAATAATTAATGCAGCTAATCGAATTCCTTTTATTGATAAAGCATAGTTGACTAATCCTTCGGTGTCACCAGTAGTTAATTCGAATTGTGCTAAGTCCTCTTTACTAATAGCAAAAAATGCCGTATTATATTCAGGTATGACTTCAAGGCAGTTTAATAGCGCATAGCCCAAAAATTTTAATCTTTTTTCTGAAGAGCTATTGTAAACTTGTTCGTGGATTTCCCAATTCCTAGCACCCGCTTCTATCAGTTGACCTATTATATGGTGAACAGCTGCATTCGTGTTCCGAAAACGGAATGAGCCTGTATCTGTCATAATACCTGTATATAAGGAGGTCGCAATATCAGCATCTATTTGATCTTCAGCGTGCAATACATCGCTGATAAATGTATAGATGAGTTGCGCTGTAGCCGCAGCTTTAGAATCCCAATAAATCAAATCGGCAAAGTCTTCAGGATCTAGGTGATGGTCAATCATCCATTTCTGAGCTGAGGAACCTGCTATCAAAGGCTCTAGAATATTAGTTCGTGACAAGGCACTGTAATCGAGACAAAAGATAATTTCTGCTTCTTCCAAAAGTTTACTGGAAAGTGCAGCTTGCTTAGGATATTCTATTACGTCAGATCTGCCTGGCAACCAATCTAAAAAGTCTGGAAAATCTGACGAAACTACAATTTGGACATTATGATTGTATTTTTTTAAAAAATGATATAGCCCTAAGGATGAGCCAAGTGCATCGCCGTCAGGTTTATGATGAGTAGTGATGACTATTCTTCTTGGTTCCGTTAGTAATTGTAGATTTTTTTCTCCTTTTAACATAATTTCAATAAGACTACAAACGTACAAATTATTCGTGTCGCTGTAAAATTAATTTTTTTGTCTAAATGCATATAATTTATGATCTCTGCGCATGCAAAGTAAATAGGTAGCTGATTTATAATTTATTTTTCCATAATAAAATAGTGGTAGCCCTTCTACCGGAAAACCCTCGATTAACTGGCCTGTTTCTTCCAAGACGTAAAGCAGATTCGTAGCTTTAGAAGCTATGCCAATTAAGGATACATTTTTATCGTTATCATGAGTGAATAATTGTATTTCTTGATCTAATGATTTAGTGAAATTATATTCAAAAAGTGTGTGAATAGTATCTTTAATATCGAATCCTTCTAATCTATTATTGTTTAATACAGCAAAATTAGTCTTACTTGAACCTATTAAACTCGTAAACCTTGTATAATACTTAGAAGAATCTACGGCTAATTGCCAGCTTTTTACCTTATTATCTTCAGTAATAGCGGTTACTCCTCCTTTATTGTCTAATGCGATTATCTTAAAGCTGTTAGTTGGTTGTAGCGCCATTACGGAATAATTGATTTTTTGTGAGTCTATTTTTTCTCCCTTCTCATTAAACCAATAAATATTCCCTAAGGAGGTACCAACTATATATTTATTGTTTTTCGTAATAATTGATGTCGAGATCCGTCCTTCAACGTCCGTCCTTTTCCAATTGGTTACCCCTTTCCCATCACTAGTATAGGCTTCGATATTTTTTTCCATAGGAATCAAAAATACCTTTTGATTTTGGATGGTAGTGATTAATGTGGAAGCGGTAGGTTTACCTGAAATGCTTATTGGGAACCCTTTCATCGCTACACCATTAGGGTCAATTCTATATAAGTTATTTTTGTCCGTGATAAAAACGATAGATCGGTCTTCCATTTGTTGAATCTCACCAATGATGCGCCCTGCAAAAACCTTAGACCAAATTTTTTCTCCCGTAGGATGAATAGCATGTAGCGTGTGATCTAATTCTTGAATAAGAATGAATTGATTTGTGTCTGTTTGATCCATTACATAGGGTCTAGTGATAGCTTTATTCTCCAAAGAATAATCCCATTCAGCTACGCCACCTAGTGTGTTCTCGCTTTTATAAATGGCGTATATTTGTGATGACATGTTGCCATTATTACCCGATAATTGAATAGACCAAGAGAAGAAATCTTGATAACCAAACTTATCCTTATTCTTAAAATTATCTTTAAAGGGTTGATTTAATGCATTGATAAATTTGTTGTTAACATTTCTAGCATGTGCTAGAATAGTAATGTTAGCCTCTTTGCTTTGTATACTTTCGATTTTTATATAACCCAGAGTACCTATTAATAAGTCTTTGTTAAGAAAGTCTTGTCTATAGGCTTTGAGCGTAGGTAAGTGATTGGCAAATACAAGTACGCTATCAATTACAGTACAGTAGGGGCGTAAGAAGTCTTTGAAAACATCTCCAAATTGTTGGTATAGAATGTTAGAAGTCGTTATGCGACTTATAGAGTCACTAGAAGACTCCATGATGAGGTGTTTTACGTTCTCAAAAGCAACGCTGTCTTTTATATTTACAAACCCAAGGTTGTTTTGCGCATTGGTCTCAATGAGTGCAAATTGATTTCCTAAGGCTAAGTTTAATAGCTCGGTATTCTTGTTGTTATCTATGGTTTCAACAATTTTTTCATTTCTACGTTTGAATAGAGCGTGTAAGTCCTTCTTAAAAGTCCCCTGATTACTTACGCTAAAAGATGCATAAATGGCCGTATTAGAAGGAAAGTATTGATAGAGGTCTTGTACGGTTTTTTGCTGATTCTTGAATATAGATGCATAGTTTTCTGGATATTGGTCTAATTGACTTTCTCCTGTAAGTATTAAGGCATCTTTTTTGAAATTGATGTTAAAAGCAGACTGACCATGTAGTTTCTTAAACATATTGAGAAATGGTCCATTAGCATTCCGTTGCGTCAAAGAAATAATGGAATCGTATTGCTGATGCGGAAAGTAAATGCTTAGTGGACTTGTTCTTGGATTATCTTTAAGAAAGAATTCTATTTGATTGTCGGAAAGATGCTTACTGTGTTTTTCTACAATTCTATATAAAGCTGGTAAAGATGGGCTGGCAAATAAAATATTGTGATAATATAGTGTATGGAGTATAGAGTCTTTTTCTCCATAATGAATTCCATAAAACTTATGTCCCAGCGTATCTTTTGTAGAGGTTTTGTATTGCCTGCTTATATCATTGACGATATTCATTAAGTCATTTTTCGAGATATTTTCTGACGTAGGGATAGTGAACAAAGAGGAGATGTCTTTTCCTTCAGGATGAAATGATATATAGATATCCGAGTTGGAAGTGAATTTTTTGAGTTGATCGTTTTGAAGGAGTTTCGTTTTCAAGCTTGACCATAACTTAGAATTATCAAAACCCACAAATGCGTCGAGAATTTCATAATCTTTGAAGGTACCGCTCGATTTTGCATCATTCCCAATTGCAGCAATCATTAAGGTATTAGATGGTAAGAAGCGTAAGGGGCGAGCAGACTGGCTATGGTTATTATCAAGGTTTTTGAAGTAATATATTGATGCAGCAATTACCGCAATAAATAGTATAGCCGAAAGAATTATAGTATTTCGCATATACAAACCTAACTAATTCAGCTTAAAAATGGGAATTTTGCTAATAAAAAT
>CANRHE010000012.1 GCA_947630335.1 uncultured Sphingobacterium sp. | reverse complement strand
TAACAGGTGGGAGAGTAGGTCGGTGCCTTTTTTAATACAAAAGCCTTAGTAGAAATACTAAGGCTTTTTGCGTTATATTAGAATTTTTTTGATTTTCGATTGACTTTTGTGTATTCCAATAGTCTAAGTTTTATACAAATATATATAATATGAGAGTGGTTAAGTATTTAGTTTTGATGGTAGGTTTGGTAATAACCTTTGCTAGTTGTTCTATTAAAAAGGGTGGAACTTCTGTAAGTGATGATTCTGTATTAACTCAAATGAAGTGGCAAATTGTAGAAATTGCAGGAAAGCCTATTGCTGATAAAGTAAATGGTGTAGTTCCGCAGTTATCTTTTGATTCGAGTGATAAACGTTTTTCAGTAATTACTGGCTGTAATACCATAAATGGTACTTATAAATTTTCAAATCAATCGATTACTTTCGGACCTGGAATGTCGACGATGATGTTTTGTCAAGATATGTCGGTAGAAGATGGTTTTAAAAGTGTATTGAATAAAATTAATACGTTTGAAATTAAAGGTTCCGAATTATTCTTAAAGGATAAATCTACTGTTTTGGTAAAGCTTGTTAAGGAAGCATCTACACCAGTTTTAGTGGGTACCGCATGGGAATTGGATTATATTGGAGGTCAAGAATTGCCATTTACTGATTTATACTCGGGTGCTATGCCTACTTTGACTTTTGATAAAGAGGGTAAAGCTTTTGGGAATGCATCTTGTAATCGTTTTAACACAACGTTCACTGTTGATGGAAATAACATTCATTTTGGGGCTGCCGCTACTACAAGAATGATGTGTCCATCTATAAAAGGTGAACAAGCATTTTTAGAAACCCTGGGTAAAGTTAACAGATATAGCGTACATGAAAATGTGTTAACAATGATAATAGGTGATATTGCAGTTATGCGATTTAAAAAGATATAAATTTTTTGTAAAAAAGGTCGCAAATATTTGCGACCTTTTTTATTATCCAAATAAATCAGAACTTAAATATCTATCTCCTCTATCACAGGCGATAAATATTATAGTGCCTTCTTCAATTTCTGAAGCTAATTGAAGCGCAGCATGATAAGCTCCTCCAGAGCTCATACCTACAAATATTCCTTCATTTTTGGCTAACTGTCTCGTTCTGTTTATAGCATCGTTTTGATCAATATCTATTATCCTATCCACTCTAGATGGGTCAAAGATTTTAGGTAAATATTCTTTTGGCCATCTTCTAATACCAGGTATGGAGGATTCGGGTGTCGGTTGGCAACCTACGATTTTAATATTTTCGTTTTTAGATTTTAAGAATATCGAGCATCCCATTATTGTACCTGTAGTACCCATGGCACTTACAAAATGTGTAATAGTTCCATTTGTATCATTCCAAATTTCAGGTCCAGTAGTTTTTATATGCGCTTCATAATTATCCGGATTGGAGAACTGATTAAGGATAAATATTTTTTCAGTTTTGGCTTTTTCCTCTGCGTAGTCTCTACATTTCTCCATACTATCTAATAGAGTCACTTTAGCTCCATATGCCTCCATCGTTAACACTCTTTCTCTAGTAGAAGAAGAAGGCATTACTAGTTCTAGATTTACTTTATATATTGCTGCAATCATTGCCAATGCTATGCCCGTATTCCCTGAGGTTGCTTCGATAAGGTGATCCCCTTCTTTAATTTCGTTGCGTTCAATTGCAGATTTAATCATGTTCAATGCAGGTCTATCCTTCACAGATCCGGCTGGATTATTCCCTTCTAATTTGGCGAAAATTTTAACATTTGGTTTGTTAAAGGGATGTTGAATGGCTACTAAGGGTGTATTGCCTATTGTATCAATAATATTTTTCATTAGAGAATGGGTTTTGTATCAATAAATTTGGAATTGGGTTGATGGTATACCGTTGTATAAGGATCCACACTTGAGGTCAACCACACATTTCCGCCAATAGTCGAGTGATGTCCAATAATGGTATTTCCACCTAGTATAGTCGCTCCAGCATATATTATAACATGATCTTCTATGGTGGGGTGTCGTTGTGTATTTGAGAATTCTTTTTGCACACTCAATGCGCCTAATGTTACACCTTGATATAGTTTGACGTGATTGCCTATTATACATGTTTCGCCTACTACCAACCCTGTTCCATGATCAATATATAGGGAATTGCCGATCTGTGCCCCAGGATGTATATCAATACCCGTTTTAGAATGTGCATATTCTGTTAGTATTCTTGGGATTAGAGGAACTTTTAATAACCATAATTCGTGTGCTATTCTATATACGCAAATAGCCGTAAATCCAGGATATGTTCTTATTACTTCTCTTATATTTTGTGCAGCAGGGTCTCCATCAACTATAGCTTGAGCATCTGTAAGCATAGTGTTATAGAGATCTGGTATGCGTGCAAAAAACTGCCTTGTAATTAACTTGTTATTACAATTAGAACAGGCTTTAGTCTGCGTGAGTATGTTGTATAACTCTAGTTGGTACTCTTCAAACACCTCTTTCAGCTCTTCTAAAGATTTAATTCCAGTGGTATTACGTTCTGGAAATAGCAAATATAGAACTGCTTTGGCCCAATCTGCTATTCGTTTATTTGATGGCATATTGTGAGACTCAAGATGCTTATTCAAAAGATTGATGAAGAATTTATTATTATCCATTATTTGCATAAAACAAAAGTACTTTAAATTCCACCTATTTTATAGGATTAATTTTTTATAAAGTTCATCATGAGTTTCTTGTGCGCTGATACACATGCCAATATGAGTAGGAGAGCACTGTATGATCGTGCTTCGATTAGCAGTTAGCCATCTGAAACGTTCTGTCTGGTCAAGTACAGCTATGCGACCAGCTTTTTTGTCACCAGCACATATTCTTTGAAATGATAACAAGTGATTCCTTAGTAATTCAATATCTACTGTATCAAATAGAGCTTTTAATTTTGTTTCATTCAGTGCAAATTGTAATGAAGCATAACGTTGTTTTCTACAATATAATGCTACTCCTACGTTAATAAACTCACCTCTTTCTACATTCGGAACAAATCTAACTATAGCATATTCATATACTGTTCTTTCGCTCATTTTCAATTTGATTTATAAATAGTTCAGAATTTTTTAAACGATTAGTTAGAAAGTCATAGTAAACATCTCTTACTTCTTGGGGTGTTAATTCGCGACCTTCTTCTTCGAGCCATTCATCAGGTATAAGATTTAGTATTTGGCGAATAATATCTGGAGTAAATTTGGATTTATATTGTTCGTCTATGTTTCTCACTTTGGAAGCATTGTGTAGCAGAACATGGTCTTTAATTTGGACAAATGGTTTTATAGATTGTTCTTCCCAATTATTCCAGGAGTGATGGAAGTATAAAGAAGCACCATGATCAATTAACCATAATTCTTTATGCCATATGAGCATATTTGTATTTCGTGCAGTTCTATCAACATTCATCAAAAAAGCATCTAACCACACTATTTTGGAAGCTTCGTCTTCATTAATTTTATCCACATTGGCATCGAATGTAATCGCTCCATTTAAAAAATGAACACCAAGATTCTTTCCTACAGAAAACTTAAGTAAATCTTGAATTTCTTCATCTGGTTCTAATCGAGCGAATGATTCATCTAACTCAGCAAACACCAATTCGGGCATACGTAAATCCAATACTCTAGAGAGCTCGGCTCCAATTAATTCGGCGACTAAGGCCTTTTTCCCTTGTCCAGCTCCACGAAATTTTATGACGTAACTAAACCCGTCATCGGCATCAACAAGACCTGGAAGAGAGCCTCCCTCTCTGAAAGGTTGTATATACCTAATGATATTCACCTCTCTTATTTCTGGATTACTTGGTAGCATGTTTGATTCTAAAAGTTTATTATTCAATTTTTTGTTACCCATTTCATTCGATTTGTATAAGCCAAATGATTTTTCTCATCGTATGGATGAATGATTATTATTCATTTCTGTTAAGAGAATAGTGTAAATATTTCTATTTAATGTAACAATTAGAACTAAATTAGTTTTTTTTTGATTGTTTTCTTTATAAAACTTGAAAAGCTACGTTATCTTGACAACTTGCTTTATGTATTTGTGTTTATATTTGTGTTGAGCATTTCTGATAATAATTATTGTTATATTGAAATGCTTAATAAATTAAGTTTTATTGTTAAATATATATTGAATGACAGTTACTACGCATTACTCTGCTACTCGGAAAGAAGATGATAAGATTGATTTTTTGCTATGGATTTCTAGAATTCTAGTCGGTTTCCTGTTCATATTCTCTGGTTTGATAAAGGCTAATGACCCTATGGGTTTTGGTTATAAACTTCAGGAATATTTTCTTGTTTTTCATACCAACTTTTTGAACGATTTCAGTACTTACATCGCTATATTTATTTGTGCATTAGAGATTATTTTTGGTGTTTTATTACTTCTAGGTATAGCTGGGCGTAAAGTAGCATGGGGATTATTATTGCTCATTATCTTCTTTACTTTTTTGACTTTCTATTCTGCTTTTTTTGAGGTAGTCAGTTCGTGTGGCTGTTTTGGTGATGCTATACCATTAACACCTTGGGAATCATTTATTAAAGATCTTTTTTTATTGTTTTTTATACTAGTAATTTTTACCAAAAGAGGTAAGATAAAACCACTATTTAAGAGTTCTTTTACTAATAATTTGTTAACATTCTTTGCGGTTGTATTTTCATTTGCATTTGGTATTTATACGATGGTATTCCTACCTGTTATAGATTTTCTTCCCTATAAAATTGGTAATAATATTCCTGAATTAATGGAAGTACCAGAAGGAGTCGCGTTGGATGAATTCGAAATTATCTATGCCATGAAGCATAAGGAAACAGGAGAAACTAAGCGTGTCACCGATAAAGAATATTTGGAGCAGAAGATTTGGGAGGATGATAATTGGGAGATTCAAGGAGAACCTGAATCTAAATTGATTAAGAAAGGATATCAGCTGCCTATACCTGATTTGATTATTTCTGATATGGATGGAAATGATCTAACAACGGAGATAATAACTAATCCTTATTATAATTTTATTGTGACGAGTGTAGATTTGAATAAGATGAATGCTGTTGATCTTTTGGCATTGGATAGAATTAATCAAACGATACGTGATATATCTTCAGATAATCATATACGTGCGGTACTATTAACAGCAAGTTCTGCAGATGAAGCAAAATATGTCAGCGATCAATTAGATTTGGTATTAGAAACATTCTATGTTGATGCTGTGCCTCTCAAGAGTATGGTACGATCTAATCCCGGTGTTATGCTATTACAAAATGGTAAAGTAATTAATAAGTGGTCTAAGGTTTCTTTTCCTAGTAAGGAGGAGTTGATAAAAAACTATTTATCTCAATAATATGAATAGGCCAGTTTTTATTGTAGGGTTCATGGGCAGTGGTAAGACGACCTGGGGCAAGAAGATTGCTTCTGCATTAGGAGTACCATTTATTGACCTGGATCATGAGATTGTAGAACATATTGGTATGAGTATACCTGACTATTTTAAAGCCTATGGTGAGGATAGTTTTCGACAACTTGAGAATGAATTTTTAAAAAAACAGCAAGGTAGAATTGGAATAATATCTACAGGGGGGGGGACTCCTTGTTATTTTGATAATATGCATTGGATGTGTGAGAATGGCTTAGTGGTATATTTGTATCATACGCCTAAGTCTTTGTGGTCGAGATTGAGTCAGTCTGATGTCTCCAAGCGACCGGTCTTACAAGGTATGTCAGGTGATGATCTATTATTATTTATTGAAAATAAATTATCCGAACGCGGTGTATATTATGATCGCTCTCATATTAAAGTGGAGCAGATTAATACCTCGTTGACAGATATTGTAGATTTGATAAAGACTACCTGTTAATTTTGTCTAGTTGACTTTTGCTTAAATAAAAAAAAGGTTGTACAACAGTACAACCTTTTTTAATATATCTAAATATTATTTTTTCATTGATCCTGTTTCGTTTAGACGTATGTGCCAATCGAAAGCTTCTTCTAGTAAGTGAGGAGTATGTCCACCTCTTTCACAGGCTCTATCGAAATAAGATTGTAACTCTTCTCTAAAGTCTGGATGTACACAGTTGTTAATAATTTGTTGTGCACGTTCGCGAGGTGCTAATCCGCGTAAGTCTGCAAGTCCTATATCGGTAACAAGTATATCAACATCATGCTCCGTATGGTCTACATGAGATACCATTGGAAGTACGTGTGATATCGTATCTCCTTTTGACGCTGCCTGTGTCACAAAAATACTTAGGTATGCATTACGAGCAAAGTCTCCTGATCCACCTATACCATTCATAATTTTGGTTCCGGTAATATGAGTGCTATTAACGTTGCCATAGATGTCAAATTCTATTGCGGTATTAATAGCAATAATACCTAGACGTCTAATAAGGCCTGGCGTATTAGATATATTCTGAGGGCGCAAAACAAATTTATCACGGTATTTAGATAAGTTGTCAAATACGCGATTATAACATTCTTCGGATACCGTAACCGAAGATGCAGATGCAAAGCTTAATTTACCTGAATCAATGAGATCAAAAGTACTATCTTGTAGAACCTCTGAGAACATAGTCAGGTCGTAGAAATTACTATCTTTGAAACCTGTTAATACCGCATTAGCAACTTTACCTATACCCGCTTGTAAGGGTAATAATCTATCCGTCAGATGTCCTAATCGTACTTCATTTTCGAAGAATTTAAGAATATGCGATGCTATAGCTGTTGTTTTAGGATCTGGGGGTGCAATATCAGCAGGGCTATCTTTAATGTCTGTAAATACAATTCCTACAACTTTATTGGGATCAAGAGGAATAGTTTTTCTTCCAATTTTATTCCAAGGAGCTACAATTGGAATCACATTACGATGAGGGTAATCTTCAGCTTGATAAATATCATGAATACCGTATACAGACTCTGGAACTGACGTATTCACTTCTAATATAACCTGTTGTGCCAAATCTGCGAAAGTAACGGAGTTACCAACAGATGTGGTAGGGACTATACTACCATCTTTATCAATGTAAGCTACTTCAATTACAGCAATATCTACTGGAGGTAAATTTTTGTTGTGTAGTAGCTCAGCTGATTCGCTTAAATGCTGATCAATGAAAAGTACTTCTCCATTGTTGATTTTATTGCGTAGTACCTTATCAACTTGAAACGGCATACGTTTGCTAAGTGCACCTGCTTCTGCTAATTTTCCATCTGTATCATGCCCCAATGACGCTCCCGTCATCAGAGTTATTTTTACTTTTTCTTTTTTTGCTCTTTCCGCTAAGGCAGGTAGTACTGCTTTACTATCACCTGCTTTAGTAAATCCACTCGACCCAACGACCATTCCATCTTGGATTAACTCTGCAGCTTCTTGTGCAGTCATTACCTTATCTCTAAGGGATGCTAAACGAATTCTTTCTAAATCCATATGTACAAAATATTTGTATTATTCTATAATATACCCGTGAATGCAATATTAATGATAAATATAATATATAATTTATCCAATATAGTCAGTATATTATTTGTTAAGGTATTTTACCCCTTGTATAAAGCTAAATTTACTTTTTTTGTTTTGTGTTATTCCATATTGCCATTATTTAATTATTGACTATCAATAATTGGTAGGATTCTGGTTCAAATTGATTTGTTGTTTTGTATTAAAAGAAGTAAGTGAGCGCTTATTTATTTTGTATTTATTAAAAAAAACAAGGAAATTTGTATAAAATAAAATTACATAATGGAAAAAGAGTATGTGAATAAGTTCTATGTGACGGAGGTCGATGCATTTGAGGATAGTATTTATTGCCATCATGCTTTGATGGGAGATAGCTATATTGGAGAGCATGTTCATAGAAAGGGGCAGTTTTTGTATACTGAAGGAGGTGTTGTATTTCTAAAGACTGCTTCAAAGTCATATTTTCTGCCAGCACGTCATTATATATGGATTCCTTCTGGCGTAAAACACAGTATACATCCTAGTTCGTCTCATGTCGTTATGCGGAACCTGTACTTTCCTACTTATAGTACTGATACTGATTTTTTTAATAAGATTAATATATATCCTGTTAATGACCTACTGATTGAGTTAATAATGTTTACCAATCGTTGGAATGGAAATATTTTTCCTTCGGAGGAGCCTAAATACTCAATTGCTAAAGCTTTTAAATTAATCTTGCCAGAGTTATCACATTCAGAGTTGCCGTTGGCGTTACCTTACCCACAACACCCTAAGCTGAAAGGAATAGTTAGTTTTTTAGAGGATAATATCTCTGAAAGTGTTAACTTTAAGAGCTTGGCGCAGAAGTTTGATGTGAGTGAACGTACACTAGCGAGATTATTTCAGAAGGAATTGAATATGTCTTTCATACAGTACTATACTATATTAAGAATGTTGACTGCCTTAAAGCTACTATTAGATGAGAAGTTGAGTGTAAATGAAGTAGCATTGAAAGTAGGGTATAGTAGTTTACCAACTTTTAGTAATACATTCAATAAAGTCATTGGAGTACGACCAAGCGATTATGTAAAGCATAAAAATACTTTATTATAACCGTTACAAATGAATTTTAAATCAACCTTACTTTTATTATTGGCTAGTAGTACACTAGTATCATGTGGAATTAAAAAATCAGATTCAACTGTTAATGTTCCTAAACCTATTCAACTCTTTAATGGGAAAAATATCAACGAATGGACGCCAAAAATTAGACTTCATGAAGTTGGTGATAATTATGCTAATACCTTCCGTGTTGAGGATGGTTTATTGAAAGTGAGGTATGATGGATATGATGATTTTAACCAACAATACGGTCACTTAGCTTATAATAAGCCTTTTGGTTATTATATCTTACGCGTGGAGTATCGTTTTGTGGGTGATCAGGCTAAAGGTGGTGAGGGTTGGGCATGGCGTAATAGTGGCGCAATGTTACATGGTCAATCACCGGAGACTATGTTGAGAGATCAAGACTTCCCTATTTCTATAGAAGGTCAGATGTTGGGTGGGGATACTAATCCTGAATCTATACGCACAACTTCTAATTTGTGTACTCCAGGTACTAATGTATTCTATAAAGATGAGTTGTTCACACCACATTGTGTGAGTTCTACTTCTAAAACTTACCATGGTGATGAATGGGTTACCGCTGATTTTGTGGTTTTAGGAGATTCGGTTATACGACATGTAATGGATGGTGATGTTGTATTGGAGTATTCTAAAACTCAGATTGGTGGTGGTAATGTGAGCAATTATGATCCGAAGCAAAAAAAGGATGGTGAACGACTCACTTCTGGGTATATATATCTTCAGTCGGAGAGTCATCCAATAGATTTTAGAAAAGTCGAATTGTATGATTTAGAAAAGTATAAAAATCAACCTGCAATTTTGAATTCTATAATTAATGAAGTAGTCATGAAGAAGTAGTAGTGTAGTTCAAAATAAAAAGGGATACTATTTAGTATCCCATTATATTTTGTAAGAAAATTACGCTAATTAACCTAATTTATTAACTAATTTAGTCAATTTAGATTTGTTGTTAGATGCTTTTTTCTTGTGAATAACGTTTTTCTTAGCTAAACGATCTAGCATAGACACAACACGTGGCAATAATGCTTTTGCTTCTGTAGCATCTGTAGTGTTACGTAATTTTTTAATTGCGTTACGAGTAGTTTTTGCTTGGTAACGGTTTCTTAAACGCTTCGCAGCGTTAGCTCTAATTCTTTTAATCGCTGATTTATGATTTGCCATTTCTCTTAGCTATATATTTTATTATTTTTTATACTAAATTCGGACTGCAAAAATAATTAGTTTTATTTAATATTCAAAATCTTATTTGAATAATTATTTAAAACAATTCATTTTGTCAGTTCTTACTGATGCAAATGTAATAAAAATTGTATGATTTTCTTTTTTACATTTAATCTTTAATTTTGTGAATGCAAAAATTATCCATGGATCAATTGAATCGTATTGATGTCGATTCATTTAAAGCTCAAAACAAAACACCTCTTGTATTGGTATTAGATAACGTCAGAAGTATGCATAATGTAGGATCCGCATTTAGAACTGGTGATGGCTTCGGTATAGAAAAAATATTTTTGTGCGGTATTACAGCGACACCACCTCATCGTGAAATTGAAAAAACTGCATTGGGGGCGACTCAATCTGTTGATTGGCAGTCCATAAAGGAGACAAAAGAGGCTATCCATATATTGAAGAATGAAGGATATAAGGTGTATGCTGTCGAACAAGCTGAAGGGTCGACATTTCTGAATGACTTTGCAGTAGATAAAACGGATAGATATGCATTGGTTTTTGGGAATGAAGTGCATGGTGTTGATGAAGATGTTATGGATATGGTAGATGGGTGTATTGAAGTTCCGCAGTTTGGGACCAAGCATTCTTTTAATGTATCTGTTACAATGGGAATCGTAATGTGGGATTTAATTAAGAAATTGAAGTTTTAATAAAAAAAAGACTGAATAGAGTAAGCTTAATTTCTATAAGTCATAAACAAATAGTAGATTTGCTCTGCAAAAAAATAAGAACAATGAGCGTATTAGTAAATAAAGATTCAAAAGTTATAGTTCAAGGTTTTACTGGAACAGAAGGTACTTACCATGCATCTCAAATGATTGAGTACGGAACTCAAATTGTAGGTGGTGTTACACCAGGAAAAGGTGGTCAATCTCATTTAGATCGTCCTGTATTCAATACTGTACAAGATGCGGTAGATGCTACAGGTGCTAATGTTTCGATTATTTTTGTACCTCCTGCATTTGCGGCAGATGCTATTATGGAAGCAGCGGCAGCAGGTATTGCATTGATCGTATGTATTACAGAGGGTATTCCTACTAAAGATATGATTCAAGTAAAATCTTACTTGAGTGACAAAAATTCTCGTTTAATTGGTCCTAACTGTCCAGGTATTATAACTGCTGAAGAAGCTAAAATCGGTATTATGCCAGGTTTTATCTTCAAAAAAGGTAAAGTAGGTGTTGTTTCTAAATCAGGTACTTTGACTTACGAAGCAGTTGACCAAACTGTAAAAGCTGGTTTGGGAATTACTACGGCTATCGGTATTGGTGGTGACCCAATTATTGGTACAACTACAAAAGAGGCTGTTGAATTATTAATGAACGATCCTGAAACTGAAGGTATCATCATGATTGGTGAGATCGGTGGTGGAATGGAAGCTGAGGCTGCTCGTTGGATTAAAGAAAATGGTACTAAGCCAGTTGTTGGCTTTATCGCTGGTCAGACAGCGCCTCCAGGACGTCGTATGGGCCATGCTGGTGCTATTGTGGGTGGTGCTGAAGATACAGCAGCTGCTAAAATGGCAATCATGCGTGAGTGCGGTATTCGTGTAGTTGAATCTCCAGCTGAGATTGGTAAAGCTATCGCAGAAGAATTAGCTAAGTAATTTTACTTATTATAAATATTTAAAGCGGAAGATTGTACAATCTCCCGCTTTTTTTTGTGAGCTATCCTGATGTTGTGTAACTTATGTAACATATAATTTAGTATGAGCATTGTATCTTTATGGAGTTGAATTTTAGATTAGTAAAATATAAAAATTAGTAACATGAAAGATTATATAAGAGCCTGGAATGTTATGCGACTGTTTAGGTTGGTAATGGGCATAATAGTTGTAATTCAAGGGCTAGATGCAGGCTATTGGATGATTGTAGGAATAGGTATAGTATTTGTTGGTCTATCTTTATTAAATGTTAGCACGTGTAATACGCCTATTTGTAAGACATCTTATTCAAGATCATCTAAGAGTGATTTAAAGGATATTACTTATGAAGAAGTTAAATAGAAGATTAGTTTCCTAAATATTAATAGTATTGAATATGACATTTTCAGAAATTATAAATCAAGATAAACCAGTTTTGGTTGATTTCTTTGCTGAATGGTGTGGACCTTGTAAAATGATGAGTCCTATTTTATCTGAGGTTAAATCTAAAGTTGGTGATGCTGTTTCTGTATTAAAGATTGATGTGGATAAAAATCCTCAAGCAGCATCTAATTTTCAAGTGAAAGGTGTGCCTACCTTGATTTTATTTAAAAAGGGTAAGGTTCTTTGGCGTAAATCAGGAGTCGTACCTGCTGATGAATTGGAAAGTACCATTAATAGCTTTAAATAAGCTACCTGCGATTTTCAACAATAAAAAGAGGCTTTTTGTAAACTTACAAAAAGCCTCTTTTTATTGTTTATAGGCAGTTTCATTAGCATGAAGGCTATTATTTGGCTAATTGCTTTTAGTTATCTTCAATGCATTTTTTTAGAACTTCCATTTTTAAACTTAATTGATTAAATTAGCGACCTTTAAAAATTGATAAAAAACACGCGATGTACAAGGAATATAAGCAGTTAAATTTACCAGAAATCGGCAAAGAAGTATTAAAACGTTGGGAAGCGGACAATATCTTTGAGAAGAGTATTTCGAATCGTCCGGCAAGTAAACCATATACGTTTTACGAAGGTCCTCCTTCGGCAAATGGTATGCCTGGGATTCATCATGTAATGGCTCGTTCGATTAAGGATATTTTCTGTCGTTATAAAACTTTGAAAGGATATCAAGTAAAACGTAAAGGAGGTTGGGATACCCATGGTTTGCCGATCGAATTAGCAGTTGAAAAATCTTTAGGAATTACTAAGGAAGATATCGGCGTGAAAATTACTGTTGAAGAATACAATGATGCTTGTCGCAAGGAAGTGATGAAGTATACAGATGTATGGAATGATTTGACGGAAAAAATGGGTTACTGGGTAGATCTTGAAAACCCGTATATTACCTACCAAAATGAATATATAGAGACTTTATGGTTCTTATTGAAAGATTTGTACAAAAAAGGTCTTTTATATAAAGGATATACTATTCAGCCTTATTCTCCTGCTGCAGGTACAGGTTTGAGTTCTCACGAATTGAACCAACCAGGTACGTATAAAGATGTAAAGGACACGACTATAGTTGCAGAGTTTAGAATAGATAAAACACAGGATCATCCTTTTTTAGCGTCTTTAGTAGAATCTAACGATGAAGACGTAGCATTTATAGCATGGACTACTACACCTTGGACATTGCCAAGTAACTCTGCATTGGCTGTTGGACTTAAGATTGATTATGTAAAGATTAAGACTTTTAATCAATATACAGGTGTCCCTGTATCTGTTATTTTGGCTAAAAATCTGATCGCAAAACATTTTAAAGCAGAAGGAGCAAATATACCTTTTGAGGACTTTAAGGTAGGGGATAAAATTGTTCCTTGGAAACAAGTAGCGGAGTTTAAAGGAGAAGCATTAATAGGTCTTCGTTATCATCAATTGTTGCCATATATTACTTCGGATGAATTGTTGGAGAAAGCATTTCGTGTGATCCCAGGTGATTTTGTGACTACAGAAGATGGTACTGGTATTGTGCATATTGCGCCTACGTATGGAGGTGATGACTTTAGAGTAGCTAAAGAAGCCGGTATCCCAGCTATATTGATAAAGGATGAGAATGGTAAAGATGTGCCAACTGTAGATCGTACAGGTCGCTTTGTAACTGAGATAACTGATTTCGCTGGGCGCTTTGTTAAAGAAGAATATTATTCAGCAGAAGAGCGTGCAGAAAAAGATTTTCGTCCTACTGATGTATTGATTGCTATCAAATTGAAGGAAGATAATAAAGCTTTCGATGTGAAAAAATATGAACATACTTATCCACATTGTTGGCGAACTGATAAGCCAGTTTTGTATTATCCCCTTGATAGCTGGTTTATTAGAACTACAGCTGTAAAAGATGAGTTGGTCGCTTTGAATAAAACAATTAATTGGAAGCCTGAATCTACGGGAACAGGTCGTTTTGGTAATTGGTTGGAAAACTTAGTAGACTGGAACTTGTCTCGTTCTCGCTATTGGGGTACACCACTCCCGATTTGGCGTACAGAAGATACGACAGAAGAAATTTGTATCGGATCGATGCCAGAGTTAAAATCGTTATTAGAAGCTTCACTTGAATCTTCTATTTTGTCTGAGGAAGAAAGAGCTGTTAATAAAGAATATTTAGAAAAATTTGGGACAGAAAAATTAGATTTACATCGTCCTTATGTAGATCATATTATATTAATTTCTGAATCGGGACAAAAGATGTTTCGTGAACCAGACTTAATTGATGTTTGGTTTGACTCTGGAGCTATGCCTTATGCACAATGGGGTTTAGATTACGATAAGTTGGCGGCAGGTGATGCTCTTCCATTCAAAGAAGATTATAATTCTGCTTTTCCTGCTGATTTTATTGCTGAGGGTGTGGATCAGACTCGTGGTTGGTTCTTTACTCTTCATGCTATCTCTACTATGGTTCGCGGTTCGGTAGCATTTAAGAATGTTGTTTCTAACGGTCTAGTGTTAGATAAGAATGGTAATAAAATGTCTAAACGCTTAGGTAATGGTGTTGATCCATTTGCTACTATTGAAAAATATTCGGCCGATGCTACACGTTGGTATATGATTAGTAATGCATCACCGTGGGATAATTTAAAATTTAATGAAGAGGGATTAGATGAGGTACGTCGTAAATTCTTCGGTACATTATATAATACATATGCATTCTTCGCTTTATATGCAAATATTGATAATTTCAACTACACTGAAGCTGATATTGCTATAGATGATCGTCCAGAAATTGATCGATGGATTATTTCTTTGTTAAACAGTTTGACGAAAGAAGTTGATACTTTTTATGCTGATTATGAACCAACGAAAGCCGCTCGTGCTATTCAAAACTTTGTCGATGAGCACTTAAGTAATTGGTATGTTCGTTTGTGTCGTCGTCGTTTTTGGAAGGGAGAGTATACAGAAGACAAAATATCGGCTTATCAAACATTATATACTTGTTTGGATACGATTGCGAAGTTAATGGCTCCAATTTCGCCATTTTTTGCTGATCAGTTATATTTAGACTTGAATAATGCTTCCAAAAAAGAGAGTTTTGAATCTGTTCATTTAGCTGATTTTCCAGCTTATAATGAATCTGTAGTTGATAAAGCATTGGAAGAAAGAATGTCTTTGGCTCAAGATATTTCTTCATTAACATTGTCATTACGCAAGAAAGTTGGGATAAATGTGCGTCAACCTTTAAGTAAAATTTTATTACCTGTATTAGATTCTTCATTTCAAGATAAAGTCGAAAAAGTTAAGGACTTAATCTTGTCAGAAACTAATATTAAAGAGGTAGAATTCATTACGGATACAGAAGGTATTATTAAGAAAAAAATTAAACCTAATTTTAAATCCTTGGGTGCTAAGGTTGGTAAAGATATGAAGGTAGTTAGTACTGCTATTCAAGCATTACCAGTAGAAAGTATTGCAATCTTAGAGAAAGAAGGTGTCTTACATTTAGATGGTACGGACTATACTATAGGATTAGAAGATGTTGAAATTATTGCAGAGGATGTTGCTGGATGGCAAGTTGCTAATTTAGCAAATTTAACGGTAGCTTTAGATATTCAAATATCGCCAGCATTGAAACAAGAAGGAATTGCCCGTGAGTTGATCAATCGTGTTCAAAACTTAAGAAAAGAGAAAGGATTTGAAGTTACTGATCGAATAAAAGTCCAACTTACTCAAAATAATGAGATTGAGGAAGCTGCGAACAATAATTTATCTTATATTTGCGCTGAAATATTAGCAGATTCATTTGAATTTATTAACCCATTACAATCTGAGGATATTATAGAGATTAATGACATTGGGCTTAAAGTTTTAATTGTAAAAAATTAATTATGAGAGAAAGTACAGAGAAAACTCGTTATAGTGATGCCGAATTACAAGAGTTCAAAGTAATCATATTAGACAAGCTAGCTGTTGCAAAAGAAGAACTTGGTGCTCTAACGAGAACGTTAAGTAACAGTAATGCCAATGGTACGGATGATACTGCAGGTACCTATAAGACACTTGAAGATGGTTCTGCTACATTAGAGAAGGAACAAACCAATCAACTAGCAGCACGCCAGAAAAAATTTATCGATAATCTAGAGGCAGCCTTAGTGAGAATCGAGAATAAGACCTATGGTGTTTGTCGTGAGACTGGAAAGTTAATTCAAAAGGAACGACTAAAAGCTGTTCCACACACAACACTTAGTATCGAAGCAAAAAACAAACAATACTAAAAAAAATTAAAAGTTAGAATGGCCTTTGCAATATTTTAGTTGTAAAGGCTGTTTTTTTAAATCATTATGAAAGGCTATACAAGACCTATTACTCTCATTGTAATTATACTACTGATTGATCAGATATCTAAGATTTGGGTTAAACTAAATATGACAATCGGTCAAAGTTTTGATATTATCGGAAATAAGTTTTTGATTCATTTTATAGAAAATCCTGGTATGGCCTATGGGATGGAGTTTGGTGGTGAATATGGAAAACTATTTTTAAGTGTTTTTAGAATTATAGCTGTTTGTGGAATAGGGTATGGACTTCATTATATGATTAAGCATAAATATAATAGAGGTTTTATATTAAATGTTGCTCTGATATTTGCTGGTGCGTTAGGGAATATTATTGACTCTGCTTTTTATGGACTTATATTCAGTGAAAGTACATATTACGAAAAGGCAACATTATTTCCGGCTCATGGTTATGCAACATTTTTGCATGGTTATGTTGTAGATATGTTATATTTTCCTTTAATAGAGGGAACTTTTCCAACTTGGCTTCCTTTTTGGGGCGGTGAACATTTTTTGTTTTTTAGACCTGTGTTTAATATTGCTGACTCAGCAATATCTGTAGGTGTAGCTTTAATATTAATTTTTCAAAAAAGATATTTTAAAGAGGATCATCAGGAGTCGGATAATATACATAATGAAATCCTAGAGGATTAAAATAAAATAAGAGCGAGAGGAAACTTCTCGCTCTTATTTTTTAACTTTATTCTTGAACTCAACTAATTAGTTAACAATGAAAAATTTAAAATTGTTTTTACTTTTCACTTTTGTTTTAAGTTTTGCAAATGTATTTGCGCAGGAGGTAAGTATTAAAAACTTAAAAGAGCATATTTATTATTTAGCAGATGATGCCATGAAAGGTCGCTCAACTGGTAGCCCTGAGATCGAAAGTGCTGCTCAATATATTGAGAATCAGTTTAGGAAATATAAACTTCAGCCAAAAGGAACAAATGGTTTTAGACAAGAGTTCAGTGCAAAAGTCACGAGAGTTAAGGTAGCAGATAGTATCCGTACAGCACATAATATTATCGGTTATATTGATAATAAATCTCCTTATACTATAGTTATAGGAGCCCATTATGATCACTTGGGATTAGGTGATTTTGGCGGATCTAGAGATACTATTACTAATATTGGAAAGATACATAACGGGGCAGATGATAACGCTTCTGGGGTAGCCGGATTGTTAGAATTAGCTCGTATATATTCTACCAATAGAATTAAAGAATCTTACAACTTATTATTCATAGCTTTTAGTGCAGAAGAGTTAGGCTTGCTAGGGTCTAAATATTGGACTGAACATCCAACTATTCCATTAAAAAGTGTAGATTGGATGCTTAATATGGATATGATAGGTAGATATAATAAAGATAATGGCTTGGCTATAATTGGATATGGCACCAGCCCTAGTTTTCCTATTATTTTTAAAGATATAACCAGTGATATCAAATTTAACTTAAGCAGAGATGGGAATGGCGGATCGGATCAAACTTCTTTTTATAGAAAGGATATACCGGTTTTGTTTTTTCATACGGGAGGCCATGATGATTATCATAAGACTGGAGATGATGCTGATAAAATTAATTATGAAGGCTTAAAATCTATATTAGAATTGGAAATCAAAGTAATTAATAATTCTATGAAGCAACCGAAGATGAAATTTAGCTGGACGAATTAGTTTATGAGAATCTATATAACAGGATCAAATGGTTTTGTAGCACAGAAATTTTGCGAGATTGCCACAAATAAAATGTCTGATTGTACCGTTTATGGTGTCTCAAAATCACCTAATCGAAATATATTTTTATCTAATTTCGAACAATTAGATCTAACTGACTTTGATAATTTGCAAAAATCATTAGATGATTTTCGCCCAACTCATATTCTTCATACTGCAGCAATGACAACGGTAGAGGGGTGTGAGATAAATAAGGAGCAAGCTTTCCTTATTAATGTTAAGTTAACTGATTATTTGGCAGCATATAGTAAAGAAAATGACGTTCACCTTACCTTTTTAAGTACTGATTTTGTTTTTGATGGAACCGCCGGGCCTTATAGTGAGGCTACAGCTGTAAATCCATTAAATTACTATGGATTGACCAAATCTATGGCTGAGGAATGTATTAAAAGTAGAAATTGTAGAGCGGCAATTCTGAGGACTATTTTAGTTTATGGCGTGATACCAGACACTAGTCGAAGTAATGTTGTATTGTGGGCTAAAAATCAACTAGAGTTGGGAAATACTATTCGTGTGGTTTCTGATCAATGGCGAATGCCTACATGGGTGGATGATTTAGCAAATGTATGCGTTAAGACTTTAAAAAAGGAATCTCAAGGTATATATCATATATCTAGCGAAAAGATGATGAGTATTGAGGAACTTGTAAGAATACTTGCTAATGTATTATCTTTTAATAATGATTTAATTGTCCCTATTTCTGCAAAGGATATTGGTCAAGATAAAAATAGACCACGCCTTACTGGGTTTGATTTAACAAAAGCTAAGAACGAGTTTGACTTTGAACCAACAAGCTTTGTTGATTCTTTGCTGTATATTTGTGAACAATTAAAAATATATGGCAGATAAATTTGCAAAAGAATCTTACACTGAAATGAATGAATTAGTATTACCTAATGATACTAATACATTTGGAAATCTCATGGGAGGTAGGCTATTATACTGGATGGATATCTGTTCCGCTATGGCAGCTCAAAAGCATTGTAGTAATGTAGTTGTAACAGCCTCTGTTGATAATGTGTCTTTTCAACGATCTATTAAATTAGGTGAGGTAGTCACTATTCAGGCACAAGTTACTAGAGCATTTAACACTTCAGTAGAAGTACGTATGGAGATTTTTGCTCAAAATCTTCCTCAAGCTACCAAAGTAAAAACGAATGAAGCTTATTATACTTTTGTTGCTATTGACCCTTTGGGTAAACCAAAAAATGTCCCTGAGTTAATACCTGAGACAGAATTGGAGAAAAAACTATATAACGAGGCACTCGGTAGAAGAGAGATGCGGTTGATTTTGGCAGGTAAATTAAAGCCTGAAAATGCATTAGAATTAAAAAATTTAGTTAGCCTATTTAATCATGAATAATAGAAGTATGGTTATTCACTAAATAATGAATAACCATCTTTTGCACCTTGTATTACTTTGTCGAGTTGATCACTATTTAGTGCATTAATTTTATTTTGAAAGTTGTGCCATATCTCTGAAAGGTTTTCTTGATGTTCAGAAAGGTATGCAAACTGATACCCCTCAAATGAAGGATATTCTTTAAGTTTTTTGAGTATAATTTTATTTCCTAACATGGCTCCTAATACGATATAAAGAAGACCTAAATAATAATATCTATTATTTTCTATTGGAAAATTCTTCTTATAAGTAAAAGGTAAAGGTGCTATAATATCTTTTAGTAAAGCCGAATGTTTGGCCGCCAATATAGGTGAATATTCCGGCCATTCCTCCTCTATTATGGGAGTGATATAATCGATGTATTTGTATGAATGTTGAATAAACTTATTGTAATGATCAACTGTAAAGCGATTCGAAAAAATGAGGCTTGAATTCATCACTCGTTCAATACTATCGTGATATTCTTTAGTTTCTTTTTTTAAACGGTCACTATTCATTAGGGAAAGAAATTTTAAAAGTTGTACCAACACCTATAGTACTATCAAAGCTTATTTGCGCATTTAACTTGTCTGTAATTCTCTTAACAATCGACATTCCTATACCGCTTCCTTCAAATTGATCAGCATTTGATAAACGTTTGAATATACTGAATACATTCGGTTTTTCGGAGTCTGCTATACCTATACCATTATCTTTAATATAATATACTGTTTTACCACTTTCTTGTACACTATACACTTCTAGATTAGTAAGCTCCTGTTTACTACTGAATTTAATAGCGTTATTAATTAAATTCATAAATAACTGATATAGTAGAGTTTTATCGCCAAGTATTGGATGTAAATCTCCAATTTTTACTTTAAAATTATTAATATGATAATTTTCTACCGCTTGATTTATAATATCATTCATGAAGCCTTCAATAGGTATTGTTTTGTATGTCAGTAGGCCACAAGAATCTTTTGTAGATTCTATTGTTTTGTCAATAATATCGTTAATTAAGATTGCAGACTCTAAGATATTTGCAGAAAATTTTGTAATCATTTCTCGATTGATATCATGTTTTTTCTGCATTATTTGTGCACTTGCTCTAATATTTGTCAGCGGGTTTTTTAAATCGTGGCCAAGTTGATGTGTATAGGTTTCTAACTTATTGTTTATTTCGATTAACTTTTCATTGAGTAGTTTAATTTCACTCATCTTTCTTGTAATTGAATCTTGTATTAATTTGTGGATTCTAACTAGAAAGGCGTGGTCAAATTTACTCCATTTATCTGATTGTCCTTTTACTTCTTTTTTCCAGATTTGGAATGAAGTTCTGGGTGAGTAAATAATAGCTTGTTTTTCTTCAGAATAAATGGCATGTTTTTCGGGAATTCCTGCCCATTTTTCTTCAAGTTGTATTTCTTTTCTAAACCAATAAATCGTAAAATCATTTTCAAAATCAAAACTTATTCTTGCAAGACCTACTAAATCATTATTTGATTTAGTTGTACTGTAAGAATGTGTCATGAAAATATTCTCATTTTCGCTAAGCTTATTAACGTTTTCATGAATTTGTTCTAAGTCTTTATCTGAAGGAGTTTTACCAAATTTAATGATATAATCTTTTGATTTTATCACTAAGCCATCAGATGACAAAGTTTGCATAAATCTATCTCCGAAAGTCTCTAAAGTAAGTTCAATAGATTCTGAATAAAATAGTTTTTCTTTTAATTCTAATTCTATTTCTTTTATGATGTTACTTTGCTCTAACGTGATTTTTTGTGCATTTATTACATGTTTAATAGCGGCATATTGTGTGATGAATAAACACAAACTTCTTTGATCATACGGTATATATTTGGGTGATAAGTTTTGGCATGCAACTAATCCCCACAATTGATTATCAACAATAATTGAAAAGCTTGCACTTGCTTTTACGCCAAAATTTTCTAAATATTTTAAATGTATAGGAGATAGAGCTCTAATTTGAGATTTTGATAAGTCTATAGGGCTATTAGTGATGCTATATATATTGGGGGTTTCTGCGTGAATATTGGATGTTTGTCTTGATAAGTTAGCGAGGTATAATTGACGTGCTTGTGAAGGTATATCAAACTCAGGATATCGGTATCCAATTAATGGCTCCATATAATCTCTTATATTTTCCGCTATAACAATACCACTTTTGTCTTCCAAAAACTGATATACCATTATACGGTCAAAATCTATAATATTATAAACATTTTCACATAACGTCTGCCAAATATTGTCACTTTGTTCAAACTCTAATTGAAAGTTACTTATTTTTGTAAGTTCAAAATCAGACTTATAATTTTGTTCGAACTCAAAGAAAATTTGATTATTTTTATAATAAATAGTTAATTGATAATCCTTACTTTGTATTTTAACTTTATACGTTAATGATCTTTTATTTAACTTATTAAGATCTTTAATATCCAAATGTAAATTACCATCAAGTTCAATATGAGGTAGAAAAAAATCTAAGTGTTTATTTAATAATAATTTAGGATCACATGGAATCCAAGTTAAACAGTTTTCACTTATTGCTGTACAATTAAAGTTTTCATCAAATACTATTAGATAGCCAAAGTTTTGGATTTTTCCGCATAAATGAATCTGCTCCTCTTCACAATTTAGTATTATTGATTCCATGATTGTATAGTTTGGTAGAGTAATTGGTCAAAGATAGGTATTAATTACTTATTGTATATTATTTAACTAATTAAACTTAATATTTCAAAGACATGGTCAAACTCTTTAAAATTAGAGTATTTATTGATAATTACTTACAAATTCGGCATAAAAAAGCGAATAATTAATTTAATTATTCGCTTTTTTATTTATTGATAGCAGATGAGAGGATTAGTTTCCGCCAAAATCAGCATCCGTTAATGTTATTTTTGCCTTAATATTTGAATCTATATCTTGAGTAGAACCTCCAGGTAATACTTCCGCATATAATATAACTTCTCCAACTTTATAATCAAAACTATAATGTACACCATTAATTGTAGCAGGAATAGCATTATAAGTTCCTTTTGCGTAGTTAAATTCTAATGCTACTTGAACCGTTCCTGACTCTTGGTATTGCTTATCTAGCTCTTTAAATTTCAGTGGAGCTGAATATATATTGCTTCCTGTATTAATGGGTGCCCAGTCAGCAGGTGTAACGTTTGGTATATAACTAACTCCAGGAAGGTAGTTAGTAATGTACTCCTTTGTGCAAGAGTTTAGGGTGATTAATGATGCACTTGCTATGGCAAAGGCTAGTAAAATCTTTTTCATATGAATTGAGTTAAATGTTATACTTATGACATAATATCCTATTGATGGATTAATGAGCAAATATATTGCCACAAAGAAAAAGCGTAGATATTTACTTACTACGCTTTAATAAAATCTTATATAAAACTAACCAAATGTGATTAAAAGAGATTCTTTAATTGCATTTAATGCTTTTTCTAAATCCTCGCTCGTATGAGCTGCTGATATAAAACCTACTTCATAACCAGAAGGTCCAAAATAAATACCTCTGTTGAGTAGTTCACGATGCATTATTTTATATTTTTCCATAGAAGCAGGATCAATCTGATCCGCTCGCTGTACTTTCTTTTCTGACGTAAATGCAAACCAAAAAATGGAACCGATTGTGAAAATTTGTAACTCTAAATTATTCTCAGCAATGAATTGTCTCAATTCATTTACGAAGTTTTGTGTCGTTTTTTCTAAATTGGTATAAAAATTAGGTTTTGATAAAATGCTTAATGCAGCTATGCCGGCCGCCATAGCCACAGGATTACCAGACAATGTACCCGCCTGGTACACATTACCATCTGGAGATATATTACTCATGACCTCATTAGATGCTCCATATGCTCCTACAGGCATACCTCCTCCAATTATTTTGCCATAAGTCAAAATATCGGGTTGGATATCATAATATTTAGCTGCACCTTCAAAACCTAAACGAAAACCTGTAATAACTTCATCGAAAATAAGTAAAGAACCATTTTTATTGGTAATATCGCGCAAGAATTGTATGTATTCTTTATCTTGAATCAACAATCCATTGTTTGCTGGAATACCTTCAATAATTACGGCTGCTATTTGATTTTTAAAATCATTAAACACTTTTTCTAACGCCTGTCTATCATTCAAGGCAATGACTATAGTTTCATCAGCAAAAGATTTAGGGACACCTGAAGACGATGTTTCTCCAAAAGTAACCAATCCTGATCCTGCTTTAACGAGCAAGGAGTCGGAGTGACCGTGATAACATCCCTCAAATTTTACAATTTTATCTCGCTTGGTATAGCCTCTAGCTAATCGTATAGCTGACATCACTGCTTCTGTTCCAGAACTCACAAAGCGAATTTTTTCAATGAAGGAGTTATTTTTTATTATAAGATCAGCTAGCTGGTTTTCTAAAGCAGTCGGAGCTCCAAAACTCAAACCTTTTCCTAATTGAGATTGTACGGCTTCACGTATTTCTGGGGTATTGTGGCCTAATATTAGCGGTCCCCAAGAGCAACAAAAGTCAACAAATTCATTTCCGTCTGCATCCCAAATATGAGCTTTGTCTCCACGTTCAATAAATAGTGGTGTACCATATACTGATTTGAATGCGCGAACTGGAGAATTTACCCCCCCAGGAAAATAGTTTTTTGCTTTTTCAAAAAGTTCTGTTGACTTCTCTCTTGATATATCTTGTGCTTTCATTGTAATTCAAAATTATGTAAAGTTATCTATTTAAAATTAAAAGTAATTCATATCCTGGTCAGGATTTAAAAACTAAGAAGGCCTATCTTTAATGAGAGGCCTTCTTGACGGTAATAATTACTATCGTTTATTTAATATATCCTTTTTCTATAACTTCTTTGGCATGATATGTCAATATTGAAGTTGCCCCAGCACGTTTGAAACTTAAAAGTGTTTCTAATATAGCTGAATCAGCCAACCAACCATTGGCAATTGCTGCTTTTAACATTGCATACTCACCAGAGACGTTGTAAGCAGCAATTGGTAAGTCAAAATTATCATTCAATAACTTGATAATATCAAGATATGGTAATCCTGGTTTTACCATTAAAAAGTCTGCACCTTCCTCCATATCTAATTGTGCTTCAATTAAAGCTTCTCTACTATTTGCGGGGTTCATCTGATATGTTTTTTTATCACCTTTTTTCGGTGCGGAGCCTAAAGCATCACGAAAAGGTCCGTAAAAAGCAGATGCGTATTTTGCAGTATATGACATCAGAGAGACATTTGTGAACCCATTTGTGTCTAGAATATTACGAATATAACCTATGCGTCCATCCATCATATCTGAAGGTGCAATAATGTCTGCTCCGTGATGAGCATGAGCTAAAGCCATCTTGCCAAGAACTTCTAAGGTTTCATCGTTAAGAATTTCTCCATTTTCGACAATTCCATCATGTCCATCTGAACTATATGGATCCATCGCGACGTCCGTAACAATACATGCTTCAGGAAAATTCTTTTTAACAGCTTCAATTGCACGAAGATACAAAGTGCCTTCTTTGTAACTTTCTGTAGCATATTTATCCTTTAAAGATTCTTCTACCGCAGGAAATAAGTCAAAAGCACGAAGACCTATATTCATGCAACTATCTACTTCTCGTAATAAATTATCTATGGAATAGCGAAAAATACCTGGCATCGATTTTACTTCCTTTTTTTGATTATTTCCATCAATAATAAATAAAGGGAAGATTAAGTTTGATGACGATAAATGTGTCTCTTGTATCATATCACGTATGATAGCTGATTTTCTATTTCTTCTTGGACGTTGTAACATTATAGTAGATTGAAAAATTAGAATTGAAGAATAATTAATGAAATAAGAGCCATTTAGTATTAATGGCTCTTATTTAAAATATGTTTAAATATCTAGACCAAATACAGCCTCTGCTAAACCTATTTCATCCGGAGAAAAAGGTAAAGTATATGGTAACCCCATTTCTTCTATGATTTTTGCAGTAGAGTATCCGATACATATAATTTTTTGTTCGGGATCTATTTCATTACTCTGAAAATATGCTTTTACATTACTTGGACTAGTGAAGATTAGAACTTCAGCATAAGATTTGTCAATATTATCTTCAAGAACAGTTTCATATATTGGCATGTCAATCACAGTTGTATTACTTGTTAGAGCATTTTGTATACTCATAAGAGATCCTTCAGCTCTTGGTATAAATACAGTCTGTCCATCAACTATTCTCGCAAACTCTTGAGCAATTGCTTCTGTACTAATTCCAAGGTCATCCCCCGAAAAATCTGCTACTCGATTATATTTACGTAAGGTTGCTTCAGATCCTCTTCCTAAAACACCAATTTTTGTTTTTTTCAGTATTACTGGATTCAATTTAAAAAAGTGTTCTATAGCATTTTTACTATTGAAGAAAATCCAATCTGCTTGTTTTAAAATAAAAGAGTCTAAATTATTGATCGTTGGATATACTTTAATTAATGAGCGGGCATCAATTGTTATATTATGTTTTACTAATGCTTTTGCTAAGTATGATTGTTTATCTAGGTCTCTGGAAATAAAAACCGAAGAAGCAATTTTTCTATCTTTTTGGTATTTTTTAAATATGGTTTCCGCCATTCCATCGGTAGTCTCTGATTGTATGTAGATCCGATCAGGGAATTCTTCATTAGTCTCTGCTATCGAAGTCCAAGCTTCATATTTACCATTTATTTCTCGACAATAACAACCTAAAGGAGCATGACAGCCTGCATCGAACATGTTAAGTACTTTGCGTTCTACGGTAATAGTCCTTGCAACTGCCTCATTATTTAGCTGTTGTAAAATTGTAAATAGCTCTTTATCTTCTTCTCTAATTTGAATTGCTAAAACTCCTTGCGCAGGAGCAGGAATAATTTCAACTGGCGAAATTACTTCAATATGAAAATCAGATAAATCAATATCAATTCTCGATACCCCAGCTTTAGCTAATACAATTGCATCATATTTTTCATCTCTAAGCTTTTGTATTCGCGTTTGCAAATTACCTCGTAAATCTTCAAACTCTAAATCGGGACGAAGTGATAGTAATTGTGCTTTTCTTCTATTAGAAGATGTCCCTACTGTACCGTTGTGTTTGAGTGATAAGCGCTTTGTTAGATCAACACAGTCCTTATGCATAATTATAACTTCGGACGGATCTTCACGTTCAGAAACTGCTGCAATAATTAACCCAGGAGGATTCACAGTAGGTAGATCTTTATGGGAGTGAACAGCTAAATCTATTTTTGACGAGAGTAACTCTTCTTCAAGTTCTTTTGTGAAGAATCCCTTTCCTTCTAATTTATCTAATCTTAAGTGCTGAATGATATCACCTTGAGTTTTGATAATTTTTAATTCAGCATCTACCCCAATTTCAGCCAATCTATCCTTAATATAGTTTGCTTGCCACAAAGCAAGTTGACTGCCTCGAGTTCCAATTATTAATTTTCTATTCACTGTTAATGATTTACGTTTCGTAAAAAGTATTTACAAATTTAGCCAAATAGAAACATATTCTGCCAGTTTATATGTCAGAATAAAGTATCATTTTGGAAAAATAAAAATTGTAGTTAGTTATTATCGAATTCGGTGTTTTTAACTAAAATATCTTTAGCCATAACCATAGGAACTTTTATGTATTTTTTTTCCATATAGTTTATTACTTTTTCAAGAATTTCTCGTGCGTTAGGGTCAAGTTGATTAATTTCTTGAGCAAAAACTTCTGTAATTGCCATTTCGCGAATTTCTTTAATTTTATTTGGAACTTGGCGCATAGCGACTTCTACACGACGCTGTTTTATAATAGGGAGAAATTCTAGTATGTTATCATCAATGATTTTCTCTGCGCTAGAAAGTTCATTGTATCGTTCTTGAATGTTTTTCTCTGCAATAGCTTGTAAGCTACTTACTTCTATGTAATGAACAGGGTTGTTCTTGATTATCTCTTCATCTATATCGTTGGGAATGGCTAAATCTATGATTACTTTTTTATCTGTCTCTTCATTTAACAGAGATTGATATAATTTATTATCAATAATAGATGTAGTTGCTCCAGTACAACTTATAAGAATGTCAAATCCTTTTTTGAAATTAGAAAGCTCTGATAAAGGGAATGCTTCAGCATTAAGATCTTGAGCTATTTTTCTAGTGTTTTCGAGAGTACGATTAAAAATCGTAAAAGTAGCATTAGTATGTTTTGTGAAATATTTAGCTAAATTCTGATTCGTTTCACCAGATCCAATTATTAAAATTCTAGGATTTTCTATTTGTTTAGTTTCTTTTAGTTTTCTATATGCTAATGAAACTACTGAAATAGGGTTGCGAGAAATATTCGTAAATGTATAAACTTCTTTGGCCGTTTTTACTAAACGATCCATCATCAAACGAAGAAAATCGCCAGTGAATCCAGCTTCTTTGCACTGTTCATATGCTCTGCGTACCTGAGCTAAAATTTCTTTTTCACCTACTACTAAGCTTTCTAATGAGCATGACATTCTAAATAGATGTCTTAAGGCTTCAAGACCAGAATATCTAGTTACTTGATCTAAATAGTTTTGTAACTGTTCAGAAGGTACACAAAAGTTCATTTTGTTTAGAAATTCTGCAATAAACTCGTCAGTTAGTTCATGTGCCCCATAGAATACAAACTCTACACGATTACATGTACCGATATAAAATATTTCAGGAATATCAAGACTGTTTTTAAGATTAATCAATCTGGCATCTAACTCTTCGTTACAAATAACCAAATTGCCCAAATCTTTTAGGTCCACATGCTTGTGTGTAAATGCTATAACTTTTAAATTCTTCAAGGCCTTCTTATCTAGCTCAAATAACTTGCAGCAAATGTACCCCAAAAGCTTGGTTATTCTGTCAGAAATCTGTCAAACGAAGTAATTTAGAATAATTACAAATAGTGTTAAGGAAATGTTAAAATGGCTTTGTTTGATGCTATAAGTAAGTTTTTGAATATTTATAATGACATTCGTCAATATGAATATTTAAAAATATGATGAGAATCAAATATACTAATTTAACTTTAATTTCTTTCTTAAAAGTTCTTCATGTGTGTTTAATTTTGATTAGATTTAAATCAAAAGTCAATTTGTTCATCAATACTGTTGTTGACTTTGTATAATTACTTTTCCATTTTTAATAGATATTAAATTCAAGTTGATGAAAAAGAATCAATTAAGTAATAATTTAATAAATCAAGTGGTATTATTGTTGTCCATTTTGATTATATGTGTTGTTATTTTCTTAAACCTAAGCTATTATTTGACAGGTTTTTTAGGAGCTATTACCTTGTATATTTTATATCGAAATTTTTATCATAAACTCGTAACCACGTATAGATGGAATCGCCCTTTGACGAGTATATTATTTATTTTGGTTTCTATTGTCTTTATAATTTTACCTATGTGGGCTTTGATTAATTATCTTGTTCCTCAACTGGGTAATATTATGAATAATACTGATGAGATTGTACGGCAGTTTAATCTTGTTAAGGCTTATATGAGTGATAAACCCGTATTAAAAAATATTGATTTATCAGATGAAGGGTTGTTGAATTTACTTCAAAGTGCTACTAAATATATTCCAAGTGTCTTTAATTCGCTTTTAGAAGTTAGTGTAAATATTCTTGTAGCTCTTTTTGTTTTATATTTTATGCTTGTATATGGCGAACGTATGGAGCGTACAATTAATAATGCTATCCCATTTTCTAATCAAAGTAAAAATGAAATATGGCACGAGGTTTTTTTGATGGTTAAATCTAATGCTCTAGGAATTCCAATATTAGGTTTATGCCAAGGTCTTGTAGCTATGATCGGTTATTGGATATTTGGTGTCGAAAACTTTATAACATGGGGTTTTTTAACTGCAATCTCTTCAATTGTACCTGTCTTAGGAACAATGACAATTTATATTCCTTTAGGTATTCTAGTATTAGCTTCGGGAGAGACTGTTAATGGTATAGGTATATTAGCATATGGTATATTTATTATTGGTAGTATCGATAATATTTTACGTTTTACTATATTAAAGAGCTTAGGAAATGTACCGCCTTTAATTACGGTCTTTGGTGTACTGCTAGGATTAAAGCTATTTGGAATGATGGGACTAATATTCGGTCCATTGATTCTTTCATCGGTGAGAGTTCTCTTAAAAGTTTATCAAACAGAATATGGTAAACAAAAATTGATTCATGAGTTATAGAGCCTAAATGTAAGTGTGTAAAATATCATTAAAAAGTGATCACTTACTTTTTTTAAAAATAACTCTTTTAGTTTTACTACTAACTCTTTATGTTTGTAGCACAAAGGGAGATGAAAGTATTGTTGTGAGTGGTTACTTACAATATTATAACCTTGAGTAATCCATAAATGATGATAGACCTACAGGTCTTAAAACTGTTAAGAAATTTATAACCAATTATAAACCTAATTTTGAAACAAACCTTCATTAAATGTATCACCATTCATTTGATGAAGGTTTTTTATTAATGTTTAAGTCTTTTTATTCTTAATAATTTTCTTACTAAAAGTTGAAGCTTAAGTATTTGATTTGTTTTTTCTATATTTGTTAATAAAGATGTTTTAAGAATTATCTTTAATTTTTTATTATTAAGATATGGGAATAGAGAGTAAGAGACAGCAACGTTTTGCAGGCGTTATACAGCAGGATTTGGCAGAAATGTTTCAAAGAGAAGGAAATCTATGGGCTCCTGGTGCTTTTGTTACGGTAACTAAAGTCCGCGTAACACCTGACTTAGCTATAGCAAGAATATATTTGAGTTTTTTAAATACTCAAACCGCTAAGGATGATATAACGACCATAAAGACTAAAACTAATGAAATTCGCTATAAATTAGGTGCTAGAATAAAACATCAAGCACGTATTGTTCCGCAATTGGAGTTCTTTTTAGATGATACCAACGAGTATGTTGAACATATGGATAAGATTTTTGAGGAAATTAGTAAAGAATCAAGACAGCCAGAGTAATCATTCTGGCTTTTTTAGTTATGGTATTTCTACTTGACAGCGAAATAATTAAATTTCCGAAAGCTTCTTTAGCAGATGAAGATGGGCTTTTGGCAATTGGGGGAGATTTGATGATTGATCGCTTATTAGAAGCTTATTCTGTTGGTATTTTTCCTTGGTATTCTGAAAATTCTCCGATACTGTGGTATGCACCTCCCGAACGTTTTGTATTGTATCCCGATGATATTTATGTTTCTAAATCAATGGAGAAAATCATGAGGAGCATGCAGTTTACAATTACTTTTAACCAAGTTTTTGATCAAGTGATTGAATCTTGCGCCGAAATACAACGAAATGATCAAGATGGTACATGGATAGTAGATGAAATGAAGAGTGCTTATATTTCTCTACATCAAGATGGGTATGCCAATAGCATAGAGGTTTGGGAAAATGGAAATTTGGTTGGTGGATTATATGGTATTCTTGTTGGAAAAATTTTTTGTGGTGAAAGTATGTTTTCGAAGGTGTCAAATGCGTCAAAAGCGGCATTAATTTTTTTAGCTCAGAATTTTGATTTAGAACTTATTGATTGTCAAGTTTATTCCGATCACTTGAGTTTATTTGGAGCTAAGCTGATATCGAGAACAGATTTTTCTCGTATATTGGAAACTCAAGATTATGTACAATATGGATTTCAAAAGTTATTTCGAAATACCTAACAGTATTACGTATTTAAATACACCCGGAAATGGCTTGTTGCCACTTAGTCATCATGAGTGGCGAAAAAGGCGTGAAAATCTTTTTTATGATATTAAACTGGATTTACGCGATGCACAAGCTAGTTTTATTTTAGAAGTGAAGAGGCTATTTGGCCAGTTATTTAATTGTGATGTTAATCGTTTATTCCTTACACCAAACTTTTCTTTTGGTTTTAACACACTTATTGATGGGTTAGATAAAAATCTTCGATTTCTTCTTATAGAAAATGAATATCCATCTTTAAATTATCCAATCGTTAGCAGAGGGTTTATATATGATTTTATATCAAATTCAGTTGATATAGAAGAACAGATATATGCACATATTCTAGAAAAGAAATGTGATGTATTGGTATTGAGCCTGGTTAATTATATAGATGGTTTCAAGATTGATCTTAGTTTTATAAAAAAGTTAAAATCTCACTTCCCTAAGTTGTTAATTTTTGGTGATGCTACACAATATTTAGGAACGGAGCCTTTTGATTTTGATACTTCTGGATTTGATGCGGTAGGAGGGTCGGGTTATAAATGGATGATGGCAGGGTTTGGAAATGGGTATATGATGATTTCCGAACAACTTTCTTCTATTCTTTATTCTGCTGCTCAGGTAAAGCATCGTCCAAAAGAAATGATGTGGATTCATAAAGATATTCTAAATATTTATTTTGAGCCAGGGCACCAAGATACTTTAAGCCATGGAACCTTAGGTCAATCAGTCAGTTTTTTTGACCTAATAGGTTTAGAAAATGTAAAGTTATATTTAAATGATTTATTGCAATATGCTTATCGTATTTTTGAAGACAAAGAATGGATATTACCGTTGATATCTCAACGGAAACTGAAATCCTCCCTAATCAATTTACAGATAGACCCTAGGCTATATTCAAGGTTAATGGATCATGGCATAAAGTGTTTCCCAAGAGGAACAGGTATCCGAATTGGTCTACATTTGTATAATACAAAGGAAGATATTAATAAATTGGTAGATATAATAGAAAGTATAAATGATGAATATTAAACTAGGTGATTTGGTTCGTTTTGTAGATGAGCCAATTGAAGGATATGTAACTTCTATTCAAGATAATGATTTAATTGGTGTGACAGATGAAACAGGTTTTGAAATTCCTGTTTTACGCAGTAAGTTAACTCTAGTTCATGGTAATATGCGTATGGCTGAGGATGACTTAGATGAATCTATAAAACAATCACAACTTCCGTTTGCTGCTAAAGGCATTTTTATGGGTATAATGGGGGAACAGAAAGATGGTCTAGCAAAGTTTGTTCTAATTAATGAAACATCATATGAATTATTGGTTAGTATTTCTGAAGTATCAGGCTCAAAAACAACAGGTGTTTTTGCAAATACAATACCTAAACAAGATTTTGCTCATGTGTATACGGCCAACTTTTCTAATGTGGGTAAATGGCCAACATTTCAAATACAAATAATTAGACATTGTAGACAATTACAATTACAAACTTCACCTATTAACAAAGAGTTTCGTATAAAACCGTTAGATTTAATTAATTCAAAAGAGCGGATTGAAATGCTTAATGAAAAAGTATGGTTATATGAAATTGATAAACAGGAAGAAGATATAGGGCTGGATAAATTGAAATCACATTTTATATCACATCGTCCTAAAGGCAAATAGATAAAAGGGTATTGTAATATTGCAATACCCTTTTATTTTGGCTATTTCATTAATAATTTGAAATATTGAATCATTCTCATATAATTTTCAATTGTTATAGACTCATTATCATTGTGTATTAGACGTTGGTCATATTGATTGATTTCAACAGGCATAAATCTAAAAACATTGTCAGAAACTATTTCGTATTTATATGCATCTGTCCCTCCAATTGTTAAATATGATGAAACAATCGCATTAGGATAGACCTCTTGAATTGTTTTTACTACTTTTTTAAATGCATCTCCACTTACATCTGATATTTTAGATGGCTCTCTTGAAGATATTATTTTGTAATCAACATCATATCCTTGGCAAACTTGTCTTACATGATTGAGCACATCCTCAACTGAATTTCCTTGAAGTATTCTGAAATTAACTGTTATTTCTGTTGTTGCAGATAGGACATTAGGTGCATCACTAGAGTGTGCCATTGTTATTGCAGTAGTTGTTCTAATAAGTGCATTTGAAGCGGCATCAGCTTCCAAACTTTTTATTAATAAACCTTTTAAAAGCCATTGATTTGATATTGCTAATTGAGATTTGAAGTCCATAGACCCACCTATATTTTGTAGGAATAACTCGATCGGTTGAGTAATAATGGAGTTCATTTGATTACTGTTGAGTTTTTCAATAATTTCAGATGCTAATACTAATGAGCCTTTTTTAGGTGGCATTGAGGAGTGTCCTCCTGTGCCTTTGACAGTTATTTGTAATGTCAAGAATCCTTTTTCTGCTACTCCAACTAAAGCTAATGCTTTATCGACACTTTTGAGAATTGATCCAGGACTTACGACATATCCTCCTTCATCGTAGACTGCCCCAAATTCAATGTTTTTATTCTTGAAGTACTCCGCTATTTTTAGCGCTCCTTGACGTCCACTGACTTCTTCATCATGACCAAAAGCAAAATAAATATCCTGTTCTGGAATAAAGTCTTCTTCAATTAATTGGTTTCCAGCTTCAAGTATAGATATAAGCATCCCTTTCATATCTAATGTTCCTCTACCGTATATTCTTCCGTTGTCTACAGCTCCACTAAATGGAGGGAATGTCCATGAGTCTTGATATTTAGCTAATGGTGTTGCTTTTGAGTTTATATTAAAAGTAGGTTTGTAATTCAATGACAATGTACTATCATAATTGTTTACTGGTACTACATCGTAATGCGAAAGAAATAGTAAAGGTTTTTTATTTTTATCCTTGCCTTTCCAATGAAATACAAGTCCATAGGTATTGATACTTACTATATCCATGCGTTCAAATATTCTTGGATAGGAAGTCTCTAAAAATTGATAAAATTGATTAAATGGTTCAAAGTTTGTTTCGGTATACTCTACTGTGCTTATCGTAGGAATTTGAATAGCTTTAGACAGTCTCTGTATGGCTTGCTCATTCACAGGGTACTGCATAGGAGATGATGCTAGTTGTTTAGTAGATGTAAAGGGAAATGTAAGCGTTTTAATAAATAACACTAGTGCAAAGGCAACAATAATTAGAACGATTACTACTATCATTTTTTTCATATTTTATACATTTGTAGACTATAATACAAATAGAATAGACTTATGTTTTAATTGACCATTTAAACTATTTGATAATTCAAACTTATTTTTATTTGTAAATAATAAAGCCCTACTTAATTTAAGTAGGGCTTTATTATTTATCAACAAAATGCTTATAAATTATGCTCCTAATTGAACACGTTTGAAAGCTTTAACTGTTAATCCTTTAGATACTGAATCTAAGAATTGAGCGATATTTTTAGATGAATCTTTAACAAACTCTTGATTTAATAAGGTAGTTTCCTTGAAGAATTTATTTAATTTACCTTGAGCGATCTTTTCTGCCATTTCAGCAGGCTTACCTTCTGCAATAATTTGTTCTTTTGCGATAGCAACTTCACGTTCGATAGTGTTAGCATCAACACCATCTTTATCGATAGCGATTGGGTTCATCGCCGCAATTTGCATTGCAACATCTTTACCAGCTTCATCAGCACCTTCTACATCTGCAGAAAGACCTACTAATACTCCTAAACGGTAGTTACCGTGAATATAAGCTACAACTTTATCACCTGTAACAATCTCGTATTTAGAAACATCAATTTTTTCACCAATAACACCAGTTTGTTCAACTAGATATTCTGATACAACTTTTCCATCTAACGTTAATGCTTTTAATTCTTCAACATTCGCAGGAGTATTTGCTAAAGCTAAGTCAGCGATTTTTTCAGCAAAAGCTACGAAATCAGCATTTTTAGCTACGAAGTCAGTTTCACAGTTTACTTCTACTACGATACCAGTTTTACCATC
>CANRHE010000011.1 GCA_947630335.1 uncultured Sphingobacterium sp. | reverse complement strand
TAGTACAGCACCAGTGACTCTAACAGCTGGAGCGGTTGCTGAATTAAAAAAATTGATTGACCAACAAGAGCTAACAGAAGAATATGGTTTACGTCTTGGTGTTGAAGGTGGAGGGTGTTCGGGAATGAACTATATTCTAGGTTTTGATCAGAAGAAAGACGGTGATTCAGAATACTCCATTGAAGGTATCCGTGTTTTTATGAATAAAGCACACGGTATGTATCTTGCAGGAATGGAGGTTGATTTCAAAAGTGGACTAGAGGCTAGAGGTTTTACTTTTAACAACCCTAACGCGACAAGTACTTGTGGCTGCGGATCGAGCTTCTCTGCTTAAGTCTGTTTGTAATAATATAAAAAACAAAGGGTTATCAACAGATGTTGATAACCCTTTGTTTTTTATATAAAGTTGACTATTCTAATTAGTCAATATAGGCGAAGCCTGTATAAGGAACCAATACATCAGGTATCTTAATACCTTTCTCTGTTTGATTATTCTCTAAGATAGACGCTACGATTCTCGGCAAAGCTAATGCAGAACCATTCAAGGTATGTGCTAACTGCATCTTTCCTTCTTCATTTTTAAAACGAACTTTCAATCGGTTGGATTGATAAGTTTCAAAGTTTGAAACTGATGACACCTCTAACCAACGTTCTTGAGCAGCAGAATAAACCTCCATATCATAAGTCAATGCAGATGTAAAGCTCATATCTCCACCACATAGACGTAATACGCGATATGGCAATTCTAATTTTTGCAAAAGATTCTGAACATATAAGCTCATTTCTTCTAATACGTTGTAAGATTTGTCTGGATGTACAATTTGTACTGTTTCCACTTTATCAAATTGGTGAAGACGATTTAAACCACGTACATGTGCACCATATGAACCAGCCTCACGACGGAAACACGGGGTATAAGCACAATGTCTAATTGGGAATTGTTCTTCTTTGACAATGAGGTCACGATACATATTGGTAACCGGCACCTCTGCTGTAGGGATCAGATAAAGATCATCATTGGTAACATGATACATTTGACCTTCCTTATCTGGTAATTGACCAGTTGCAAATGCTGATGCCTCATTGACCATGATCGGTACTTGTACTTCTTCATACCCTGCTTCTGCAGCTTGATCTAAAAAAAAATTAATCAAAGCTCGTTGCAAACGTGCTCCTTTACCTTTGTACACCGGAAAGCCAGCTCCTGTCACCTTAACACCTAACTCCAAGTCTACGATATTATACTTGGTTAACAAATCCCAATGAGGTAGTTTGCTATCCGGTAAAACTGGAAAATCACCATATGTCAATACCACTTCATTATCTTCAGCTGTAGATCCTAAAGGCACAGAGCTATGTGGTAAGTTAGGAAGTTGTACAATCTTATCATGTAACATTTCTTCCGTTACTGTCAACTCTTCAGTATATTTTTTAAGTTGTTCTTTATATCCGGATGATTTGGCTTTAATAGCTTCAGCTTCTTCTTTATTCCCTTGACGCATCAAATCACCAATTTGCTTAGCGGATGAATTTGCCTCAGCAGCTATTGCGTCAGATTCATTTTGAATCTTGCGACGTTTTTCATCCAAGCTAATGATTTCGTCAACCAAAGCTACATCTTTAAAATTTTTGACGGCTAACCTTTCGATTACCGCCTCCCTATTCTCACGGATATAATTTAACTGCAACATATAATTTTGAGTTTTATCCCACAAAGATAAAAACTACATTCGAATATTGTAAAAAAAAACGAGTTAGGGCATTCTTGTAGTAACTACGTCATAAAATATCATTAACACTATCTCTTAAAGCTTTTTTATCCTTATTCAAAAATATAAAATAACTACCTTTGAAGTATGCTATATTTGGTCCCCACTCCTATTGGAAATTTAGAAGACATGACTCTTCGAGCTATACGCATCTTGAAAGAAGTAGATCTTATACTTGCGGAAGATACCCGTACTTCAGCTCCTATGCTTAAGCATTTTGGTATCGAGAAAAAAGTATTTGCTCATCATCAACATAATGAACATAAAGCGGTATCGGAAATTATCAAATTCTTAAAAGAAGGCCAGCAAATTGCTTTAATATCTGACGCGGGTACACCTGCTATTTCTGACCCTGGCTTTTTACTAGTTCGAGAAGCGATAAAAGAAGGTATAGAGATACAATGCTTACCGGGTGCCACTGCGTTTGTGCCTGCATTAGTCAACTCGGGATTACCAAATGACCGATTCTGTTTTGAAGGTTTCCTGCCCGTTAAAAAAGGTAGACAAACTCGCATGAAACAGTTAGCAGAGGAAAAAAGAACGATGATATTCTACGAATCGCCACATCGTATTCTAAAAACAATTGAAGAGTTCATGGTTTATTTTGGCGAAGACAGACAAGCTTCCATTTCTAGGGAGTTGAGTAAGTTATACGAAGAGAATGTACGAGGTACTCTAGCTGAGTTGAAAACCCATTTTGAAAACAACCCTATCAAAGGAGAATTTGTGTTTTGCGTAGCTGGTCTAGAATAGTTATCTTTAATATCATTAATAGTCAGAAAACATGAGTCTAGATATATTTGTTCAAGATGGGCAAGACCCTAAAATAGTAGAAAAAATCTACGGTAAAATTATAGATATGTTACCCGCTGGCGAGACAGTAAAATATATTGCTGTTCAGAAAAAACCAGCAGTAACTTTATTGCCAGATTGTATAATCATAAGCAATCGAAGGATTTTTTTGTGTGAATTCACAAAATTAGGTTTGAGCACTAACTTTGAGATCTTTGCTTGGAAAGATATTAAAGATATTGCCTTCAAAGAAGAAATATTTGGTTCAAAAGTAACTGTCATTCCATTTACTGGAGAAAACTTAAGTATCGATTACATCCCGAAGACACAAGCGAGAAAACTATTTCAACTGATTAAAGATGCTTTGGAGAATAGCAATCAAGAGCAAACTAGTATTCGACAAACAGCGTATTCACACGTAGTAACTAAAGAAGAAATTGTAAATCCTACTAATTCGTTAGTAGAATTATACGAAGCTTCTAAAGCTAAAGAAGAGCAAGCGAATGTGAAAGAGTCTGAAACGGTGGAGCAAGCAGTGGAATTAAATGATTTGTATACTGAAACGTCAATTGCCGCTGAGACTGAAGAGGATGATGAAATAACCAACAAATTAAAAAAACTAAAAAATTTGTATGACAAGCAACTCATCTCTCAATCAGAATATGAGAATAAAAAAGCAGAGATTTTAGAAAAATTATAAAAAATACGTGAAACATAATTATTTACTGGCACTTTTAAGTGCCTTTATTCTTTGGTTGGGGTGGCCTCCCATTCCCTACAGTAGCATTCTTCTACTGATTGGCTTCGTCCCATTGTTAGTCGCAATTGAAAATATTATACGTGGAAATTATGAAAATAAAGGTCGTAAAATATTTTTAGTAAGTTTTGTTACCGGGGTGACATGGAATACGGCTAGTATATATTGGGTATTCAATGCGATGAATGCATTTTTGCCTTCTTGGGTTTCTATACTTATAGCTTTGATTCCCTTTACACTCGCTCCATTATTAATGTCCATCGTATTGAGGTTATATTATTCTTTACGTAAAAAAAGACATATTGCGATCAGTTTTATTGGATTAATATCCATGTGGATTACCTACGAATATCTTCATCAATACTGGGATCTTGCATTCCCTTGGATGACATTAGGTAACGGCTTTGCAAATTTTCATGAATTAGCGCAATGGTATAGTTTTACGGGAGTTTATGGAGGTACTGCCTGGATATGGATTGTCAACGTGCTTGTTTTCTTAGCCTATTGGCAATATAAAGAGAAAGTATATTCATTTTCACAAAAAAAACTTCTTGCTGGTATTGGACTTGTTATTATTTTTCCCGTGCTAAGTTCTCTAATAACGTACACAAGTTACGTGGAACATATCAATCCTTCAGAAGTCGTAGTAGTACAACCAAATATAGATCCATATGGAAAGTTTGGAAGCATCAGCCCTCAAGAGCAGCTGGAGGAATTAATCACCTTATCTACATCAGTAGCAAAACCAAATACTGAATTTTTCATTTGGCCTGAAACTGCTATTTCAGGTCAAGGAGGTATTAATGAGGCAGAATTTAGGGATCATGGGGCATATCAACGTGTTATTCATTTTTTAGATCAATTTCATAATGGCAATGTACTATCTGGCATTGAAAGTTATGGTTTATTTATAGAGCAATTGACGATGACCGCTCGCCCCTTTGCGGGTCAATATGTAGAAAGCTACAATGCTGCCGTCTTAATTGATGATTCGAGTAAGTTGCAATTTTACCACAAATCAAAACTTGTACCTGGAGTTGAACAAATGCCTTTTGGTAAAGCATTAGCCTTTATGAAACCCTTGTTCGCTCATTTTGGAGGCACGACGGGAGGCTACGGATCAGATGATGCACCTTCGGTATTCTATAGTCAAAGTGGCATAGGTATTGCGCCAGTCATCTGTTATGAATCTATATGGGGAGACTATGTATCACAGTATGTCAAAGATGGTGCTCAATTAATTGCCGTCATTACCAATGATGGTTGGTGGAAAAACACTTCGGGTAAGGACCAACATTTAGCTTATGCTAAACTTAGAGCGATAGAAAATCGAAGATGGGTTGCTCGATCAGCTAATACTGGCATCTCGGCTTTTATCAACCAACGAGGAGATATTGTGCAAAAAACGGAATGGTGGGTGCCAGCCGCATTAGCACAGGAAGTAAATTTGAATGAAGAAATAACCCTCTATACGCAATATGGAGACCTTATAGTTTATATTGGCATACTAGGTAGTTTATTGGCTTTACTATTGATTATTATTCCTCAAAGAAAGCCCCTTAGTAATGAGGATAATTAGCCCACATTTTATTAATTTTGTAGTATGCGAGTATATTTAGATAATGCAGCGACAACACCGCTTGACCCAGAAGTTATTGAGGTGATGCTTAATACCATGAATAATGATTTCGGAAATCCTTCTTCAATTCATGCTCATGGTCGACAAGCAAAAACCATTGTTGAGAAAGCCCGGAAAACGATTGCAAACCTATTGCATACTTCTCCCTCTGAAATATTTTTTACTTCGGGAGGTACAGAAGCTGATAATATGGCTATAACACGTTCTATTGAAGACTTAGGGATTAGTCACGCAATTACCTCACCTATAGAACATCATGCTGTCCTTCATACCTTAGAGGAGCAGGCTAGAATAGGTAAAATACAATTAGACTTTGTACAACTGCATGAGGATGGACATATTAACCTTGACCACTTGGAGGAACTTTTAGCAAAAAACCCAAGAACATTTGTTTCTCTAATGCATGCTAACAATGAGATTGGAAATATAACTAATTTGCAGAAAGTATCGGATATCTGTCAGAAATACAACGCTATCCTTCATTCAGACACTGTACAGACTATGGGACATTATCCTATAGATTTGTCTACGTTAAAGATTGATTTCATAACGGGGGCTGGCCATAAATTCCATGGTCCTAAAGGTATTGGCTTTATATATATAAATGCAAATAATAAAATCAAACCATTCATTCAGGGTGGCGCACAAGAACGGAATATGCGTGGTGGTACAGAAAATGTATATGGTATTGCAGGTATTGCAAAAGCATTAGAGATAGCTCATCGTGATATGAGTGCTCATCTAGATTATATTCAAGGTTTAAAAAACTATATGATCGAAGAGCTTAAAACTCATATTCCAGATGTACAATTTAATGGCAGTATCATACCATCAGAATCCTTGTATACTGTACTCAATGTTTCTCTTCCTTGTATAAGCATGAGTGATATGTTACTTTTCAATTTGGATATTTCGGGTATATCTGCTTCGGGAGGTTCAGCTTGTAGCTCAGGATCAGCGATCGGTTCGCACGTATTACAATCTTTAAATGCGGCAGATAACCGTCCATCTATTCGATTCTCCTTTAGCAAGAATAACACTAAAGAAGAAATAGACTATGTAGTAGCAAAACTTAAAGAGTTTTGTGATCAATAAATAAATCTTGCTTAGAGCTTAATCGCTCTAAGCATTTCTCTTTTGCCAGGTGCTCCTGGAGCCTTTTCGATAGCAAAGCCCAATGCTTTCATACTTCTTTTGAGATTACCTGTAATGGCATACGTCACAAATACTCCTCCAGTCTTTAAAAATTTGGTAACGTGAGCTAAGGTTTCATCCGTCCACATCTCAGGTTGATGAACGGCAGCAAAAGCATCAAAATAAATAATATCATATTGATGGTCAGTCTCAAAGGTTAGCACCTTTTGATGTGCTATTTGTAAATCTATTAAACTATTGACTGTAACTAAATTAAGTAATGCCTTAGAATAACTTTCATTAAAATGTTGCCACAGCAGCTCCGACACAAAACTATTATATCCAATATTTTGAATTACAGCACTATCTAATGGAAAGGCTTCTATACCGCAATATGATAGTTTGACTGCATTCATAGTACAATAATCTGCGGCTAGGATAAAGTTAAGCCCAGTACCAAACCCAATCTCTAGAATGGAAACTTCCTTATTGGGATTCCTTTCAAGATAAAACTCTAAGCCCGATTTCAAAAAAACATGTTTTGCTTCTTGCAAAGCGCCATGTTTAGAATGGTAATGCTCACCTATTTGTTGATTAAACAACGTATTAGAGCCATCCCCAGTAATTACATAGTCCATAGGTAATATTTTTTGGTAAAAATACAAGAATCTATATTGGTAATACAAATACTCTTAAAAAAAGCACTATTTTAGTAACCATAATCATTATTAATGAAAGCAATATTTAAAAATTACATCAGTATAATTCTACTGCTCATAGGAATTGTATGCGGTAGTCTTATTGGATTATACCTTCCTGATGTGGTTCCTTTTATTAAACCTATTGGAGATATTTTTCTCAATCTGTTATTCGTAGCAGTAATACCTTTGATTTTCTTTTCTATTGCTTCTTCTATAGCTAACATTGATGGAGCTAATAAAATCGGGAGGATACTTATCAATATGAGTTTGGTTTTTGTAGTGACAATTATTATTGCTGCTATACTAACTATTATAGGGCTGTATGTATTTCCGGTCACTGCTAATAATGATCCAGCCAGCCTAGCAGAAGCATTAGAAAGCAGCCCTACAGATTCTTGGGGAGATAGAATTGTACGCTTCGTTACTGTGGGTGAGTTTGTCAACTTATTGTCTCGACAAAATATCTTAGCTTTTGTAATTTTCTCTTTTCTAGTAGGTATAGCTGTTCGCAAAACTGGAAGTAAGGCAGATACTTTTCAGAAATTTTTAATTTCTGGCAATGAAGTGATGCAAAACTTATTAGCCCTTATTATGAAGCTTGGTCCAATAGGTCTAGGTGCTTATTTCTCCTTTCAGGTGTATGAATTAGGACCTAAATTATTTGGATTGTACGCTAAGCCATTAGGGTTTTACTATATATTTGGTTTATTATTTTTCTTATGTATCTATTCTCTATACGCTTTTGTTGCTAATGGTCGAAATGGTGTCAACAATTATTGGCGCGCTAATATAACACCTTCTCTAACCGCTTTAAGCACTTGTAGTAGCTTAGCTACTCTCCCTTCAAATCTGGCTGCTGCTCGTAAAATTGGGGTACCTGAAAGTATTTCTAATGTCGTAATACCATTAGGAAATACTTTATATAAAAATGGTTCGGCGATATCTTCTATACTCAAGATATATGTTGCCTTCTCGATACTAAATTGGAATTTCTTTGAGCCCTCCACTTTAATCATGGCCATTGGTATTACGGTGTTAGTAAGTATGGTAGCAGGCGGTATTCCTAATGGAGGTTTTATTGGAGAAATGTTAATGATCTCGGTGTATAATATTCCAATAGAAGCTGTTTCATCTATCATGATCATTGGTGCTTTGGTAGACCCGTTAGCTACCGTATTAAACGCTACTGGAGATACAGTAGCAGCGATGCTGGTGAGTAAATTTTCTAAATTCAAAAAAACATAACTATAAAACTGTAAATAATATACTAAGTTCTAAAACAACAGGGCTCTGTCACATTTAAGCTAACATATAACCAACATAACAAAATATAACACTGAAAAACAATTACTTAAAGGTCTTATTTAGAATTATTACAAATAAAGTCTATTCCTTGCAAAATTCCTTCTTTAGATTCTCATTTTGTAATTTTGTAAACAATTTAGGACATAATGTAATATGAAAAAAAGTTCAATTATCTTAATGGTTATCATAGCTGTTGCAATTGCTATGATTTTAGTTATTTACACGGATTCTAGTACCTATTCTACTTTTACACAGGCAAAAGAGAAAAACACTGAACTCTATGTTGTCGGTGTTTTAAACAAAGAAAAAGAATTGGAGTATAACCCTGTTGAAGATGCCAATCTTTTTACTTTTTATATGTATGATAACGACAGTACAGAGTGTCAAGTAGTATTCAATGGCGCTAAGCCGCAGGACATTGAACGTTCGGAACAAATTGTCTTAACAGGCAAAATGGAAGGAGATAAATTTCATGCTTCAAAAATTCTAATGAAATGTCCTTCAAAATATAATCAAGATCAAGTCGAAGTCATCGAAGCAACAACAGCCTCATTATAATAATAAATTCACCTAATTCATGGACGTTAACTATGTCGGAGAGCATCTTTTACCTGGTAAGATAGGGCAATTTTTTGTCATCTTATCATTTGGTGCTTCTCTACTTTCTTTAATCAGTTATTTCTTCGCTACCAAAAATCCAGATGAGAAATCTTGGAAATTATTAGGGCGAGTTGGCTTTTTTATTAATGCGCTTTCAGTTTTTGTAATTGGATCTACTCTATTTTACATCATCTACAATCATTATTTTGAATATCATTATGCTTTTGCCCACTCGGACGATCAGCTCCCTACTCATTATATAATATCTTCTTTTTGGGAGGGACAAGAGGGAAGTTTTTGGCTTTGGATGTTCTGGCAGGTAATTATAGGTTTTGTTTTAGTTTTTAGAGCAAAAACTTGGGAAACGCCAGTGATGACCTTTGTCATGTTATGTCAAACCTTTTTGGCGAGTATGCTTATTGGTGTAGAGGTATTGGGTACTCGTATAGGTAGTTCTCCTTTTATTTTACTCAGAGACGCCTTAGAGGCTCCTATATTTAGCGATCCAAATTACTTATCTATGATTAGAGCTAGAGGTTTGAATCCATTATTACAAAATTATTGGATGGTGATTCACCCTCCAACCTTATTCTTAGGATTTGCCTCTATGATAGTTCCATTTGCATATGCAGCAGCAGGCTTATGGACAAAGCGCTATAAAGAATGGCTAACCCCAGGCTTACCGTATGCATTATTTGCGGTAATGATATTGGGAGCTGGTATCATTATGGGATCATTCTGGGCCTACGAAGCTTTGAATTTTGGTGGATTTTGGGCGTGGGATCCTGTAGAAAATGTTTCGATTATTCCATGGTTCACCCTTATCGCTGCTGTGCATGTCATATTAGCTTATAAACATTCGGGTCACGGTTATTTTACGTCCACCTTATTGTCACTTATTAGTTTTGTTTTAGTTATTTATGCTTCATACTTAACTCGTTCGGGTATTCTTGGAGAGACATCCGTTCACTCCTTTACAAGTCTCGGTATGTCGGGTCAGTTAATTTACTTTAACCTCACATTTCTAGCTATCACTATAGGCCTACTGATCTGGAGAAGAAAAGACTTGCCATCGACAAAGAAAGAAGAAGATATTTATTCCCGTGAATTTTGGTTATTTATAGGTGCCTTAGTCTTGACAGTGGCATGTATTCAAATGATTGCCACTACATCTATACCAGTCTACAATGCAATATTTGGTACAGATGTAGCCCCTCCTATTGATCCAATTTCACATTATAATAAATGGCAAGGTGCATTTGCTGTGGTTATTTTATTATTAACTGCGGCAGCTCAGTTTTTAAAATACAAACGCACTGACCCTAAGAAATTTTGGGCCGCTACATTAGCTTCCCTAATCGTAAGTATATTACTATCTATTGTAGCCATATACTTCATGAAAGTGTATACCAACGTAATGTACATTCTAATTACATTTACGGCAATTTTCTGTATTACAGCTAATATTAGAATATTAGGTGACGCTTTTAAAGGGAAATGGCGACTAACTGGTTCTGCAGTTTCTCACATTGGTTTTGGCTTACTAGTTTTAGGTGCTTTGGTAGCAGCAGCTACTAATGAGGTCATTTCGCTTAATGAAAGTGGTTATATAGGTGTTAAGAACTTTGGAAAAGAAGGTGATAAGTTTACTGACCCCGGAGAAAACTTGTTCTTAACAGAAGGAGAGCCTGTTCAAATGGGGGATTACAGAATCACTTACATAGGTGATAGTGTAGCAGCTCCTAACGTATACTATCATATTAAATATGAAAAAATTGATGAAGAAAGTGGAAAAGTTTTAGAAAACTTCGTCTTGAGTCCTTTTGCACAAAACAACCCAGAAATGGGAGGTTTAATAGGTACGCCAGCTACGAAACATTATTTGCTTCACGATGTATATACGTTAATTACAGCTGCATCAGCAGATTCACAAGCTCCATTGTCACAAATACAAGAAGAGAAAACAGGATTTGAAGATTATGAAGAACCTGCAACCTATCAAGTCAATATAGGTGATACTTTGCGTTATAGAAATGGCATCTTTGTAATCGAAGGTGTCAATAAAGATACTAAGTTAGAAAACATCCCATTAAGTCCTACGGACGTCATAGTGGGCCTACGTATCAAAGTAATTGCAGGAGATCAAAAAGAATATTTTGCTGAACCAACTTTCTTATTAAAAGACGGTCACGCCTATGATTTTAATAAAAATGTAGACGAGCAAGGGCTAAAATTCAGATTTTCTAATATTCTTCCTGAAAAAGATAAGTTAGAAATTATGGTATATCAAAAGCCCCTTCCAGAAAAAAAATGGATCGTATTTAAGGCTATTAAGTTCCCTTATATCAACTTCTTCTGGATTGGTACTGTGGTCATGACTATTGGTTTTTGCATGGCCATTTACCGAAGAGTTAAAGACGGTAAGAAAGAAGCTAATATAGAATCTTAGCATGAAAATTGCTATAATTGGAGCAGGCAATATTGCTACTCATTATGCCCATGCTTTTTATAGTTTAGGGCATGAAATAACCCAAATATTTAATAAAACATCAGCCAATGCTAAAACATTGGCTGATGCTGTTTCATCTACAGTTATACACTCTTTAGATGATTTGGACCCCAATTGCGATCTATATATCATCGCAGTTACAGATAGTGCCATAAAAGAAACAATTGAGCAAATCGATGGAACTATAGAAGGTATAATCGTTCATACCTCTGGTGCTACTTCTATACAAGAATTGTATAAATTTCAATCTTACGGCGTTATCTATCCTCCTCAAAGTTTAAATAAAGGGGTACGGGTAGATTGGTCCCAAATACCATTTGCAATAGAAGGAAATACGAGCGAAACAGAAGCTATTCTACTTAAACTCATGATTAGTTTATCCGAAAAGTCCTTTGTTTGTAATAGTGAACAGAGATTAGCTTTACACGTATCTGCAGTTTTTGCCAATAATTTTCCGAACCTATTATATAGGATTGCACAATCCATTTTAGAAAAAGAAAATTTAGATTTCGAATTGATAAAACCTATTATACTTGCGACGGCAGAAAAGGTCCAAAAATACAATCCGAATGTTCTTCAGACTGGACCAGCACAACGCGAAGACACAAAAACATTGCAACGTCATTTGGATTTCTTAAGCTATTCAAACGACCTTACTGAAATATATCAACTGATGACCAAAATCATTATTAAAAGCAAATAAAAAAGGCTTAATATTTAGAAATAAAATAAAAATTCAAACGATTGAGTTAATACAAAATTACTTGCTAATTTTGCATAGAAATCTTAATGAACAACCTAAGATATTGTTTGTTATGATAAGTAAAACCTTTTTGTATTATGTCAGTTAGAAAGTTAATTCTATTATCGATAGTACTCCTAAACTTAATTATTATTTCGTTTGGTATTATCTTCACGCCGCAATGGTTTTGGTTATTAATAATCCCTTTTCCACTTTTGCTCCTTGCTATTTATCATAGCACACAAACGCATCATGCCATTTTACGCAATTATCCATTAGTTGGTTATTTCAGATATATTTTCGAATCCATTCGACCAGAGTTGAGACAATATTTTTGGGAATCAGATACAGATGGTAGGCCATTCAATAGAAGACAGCGTTCTATTGTGTATCAACGTGCAAAAAATCAGAGAGAAACTGTAGCTTTTGGTATGCAATCAGATCCGCAAGCTATAGGTAATGAATGGGTAGCTCACTCTATATTTCCGACGCATATCAAAGATCATGACTTACGTACTATGGTTGGAAATAGCGCATGTAAACAACCTTATAGTTTGAGTGTGTACAATATTTCCGCAATGAGTTATGGTGCCTTGAGTAAAACAGCTATTACAGCCCTTAATAAAGGTGCTGCTTTACAAAATTTTGCTCATAATACTGGTGAGGGGGGAATTAGTGAGTACCACGTTAATGGCGGAGACCTAATTTGGCAAATAGGTACAGGTTACTTTGGTTGTCGCGATGATAAAGGCCATTTTGATGGTGAATTATTCGCAGAGAAAGCTAATCGTCCTTATGTCAAAATGATTGAGCTCAAAATATCCCAAGGGGCAAAACCTGGACATGGTGGTATTTTGCCTGCGGCAAAGAATACTCCTGAAGTTGCTGCTATTCGACACGTTACCCCAGGTACAGATGTTATGTCGCCACCTGCTCACAGCGCATTTTCAAATTCTATTGAAATGATGGAATTCTTACAAAGAATGCGTGAATTGTCGGGCTACAAACCAGTAGGTTTTAAAATTTGTATAGGTGACAAACAAGAGTTTATTGAAATATGTCAAGCTATGCAGGCCACACAAATCTATCCTGATTTTATCTCCGTAGATGGTTCTGAAGGTGGTACTGGTGCTGCCCCATTAGAGTTTACAGATAATATCGGTATGCCATTGTACGATGCATTGACATTTATCACGACGACATTAATTAAGTTTGGGCTTAAGAAGCATATCAAAATTATTGCATCTAGCCGTATTGTCACAGGCTTTGACTTATTAAAATCAATAGCTTTAGGTGCTGACGCATGTTACAGTGCTCGTGGAATGATGTTTGCATTGGGTTGTATTCAAGCTCTAAAATGTAATGAAGATGTATGCCCTGTGGGTGTTGCTACGCAAAGACCGCATCTATACAAAGGCTTGGATGTCGAAGATAAATACGTACGTGTGGCACAATTCCACCGTAATACGTTAAGAGCTACAGTAGAAATAATGGAAGCATGTGGTTTTAATACCCTAGATGAAGTTAATGCCTCTAAGTTCTTTCGTAAAGTAGACAATATTAATACACTAAGTTTTCAAGAAATATATTTTAAGAATACTGGAAAATTTAATAAAAAAGAACACTCTTTTGTATTAGAAGAAACAGAATAACAAAACTAAAAAAGGCAGCTCAATAAAATAGGCTGCCTTTTTTAGTTTTGTTATTTGTAATCTTAATTATTTTAAATTTTGATAAACTCTTCCCAATATTTGGTGAGCTATAGTTAGATGTTCCCCTTCAACACCCTCTAAAGCCTCCCGTAAAGTTTTATGCGCTTGTTCCATACCTTTTTCTCTTATCTTTCTTCCTTCTTTGGTAAGATAAATCAAATTCGATCTACGATCTTGTTTGTCGTTAACGCGTATTACTAATCCCAGTTTTTCAAGATTGTTAATAAGACGTGTAACACTTGGCTTGTCTCTATAGGTATGATCAGCAAGTTCTTGTTGTGTTAGACCTTCTTCCTTCCAGAGATGATACATAATTGACCACTGTTCAGAAGTTAATGAACATGGTATTACTTTTAAATTTCTTTGAAGTCTTCTCGACATTGCAGTAGTTGCCTTTCCCGAAAGAAATGAAAAAAATTCATCTGTCATTTCCATAATTGTAAATTTTAGATTTCATAATTAAGTTGTGTATACAAGTAAAGAAAAAAAAGAAAGTATTCCAAATTTTTTTTAAATTCTTTTATATTACTTACCTAATAATTATCTTTAGAAATGGAAAACTTCTTCATTGTCATCGTCATTATTGCATTTGTACTATATAAGTTATACACAAACTATATGAAAGAGATAGATGCTGCAAAAAAAAGAAACTATAAAAAAAGATCAACACCACATACAGATCCATCTAATAGAGATTTTGAGTCAGTAAATAATGGCGATACTAAAACTATTGCCGTAAATAGTGGCCAAATGACACTATATGAAAATACCGAATCTAACATACCTGAAGAAGTCAAAGCAATACGTAATGCTAAGAAATTAACTGCAAGTAAAAACAAGAGCGAAGAAAATGATCATTTGTTAACCGAACAATCATTTGATTTACGCCAAGCTGTTATACATTCGATTATATTAGAAAGACCCTACAAATAAAATAGAATCACTATTGTAATGTATATGGATCTGCATCTTTTAAAAAAGGATAATTTTCACGTGCACTATTCAACACATCTGGATTTAAAGTAAAAGTATATAAGTCTTCGTCTTCTGGTTTATAATATACGACATCTCCTACTGGGCTGATACACATTGATCCGCCTGAATAATATATTTCATTACCGTCGTGACCGACTCTATTCACCCCAATAACATAAGATAAATTTTCGATAGCTCGTGCAGGAATTAATGTACGCCAATGTAAAGATCGTTTATCTGGCCAGCTAGCAGTATATACTAACAGATCATACCCCTCTTCTTGATTTCTAGACCATACAGGAAAACGTAGATCATAACAAATCATAGGGCATATTCTCCAACCTTTTAATTTTAGCATAATTCGCGATGATCCTGCTGTAAAGGTTTCAACTTCATTTGTCTTACCTAGTCCAAAGAGATGCCTTTTATCATAATGTACATAACTTCCATCAGGCGACATCCACACAAAACGATTATAATAATTACCGTCCTCCTCAATAATCAAAGAGCCTGCTATGACACAGTCAAATGTTTTGGAGGTATTATACATCCATCTAACCGTTTGACCATCCATTTTTTCAGCACATTTTTCAACATTTGTGGTAAAGCCTGTATTAAACATCTCAGGAAGAATTATCAAATCCGTCTTCTCTTTCAGATTAGATAAACGAAGACTCAAATTTTGTAAGTTTTTTCCTACGTTTTCCCAAAATAAATAAGCCTGAAATATTGTTACTTTAAGAGGTTCCATCAAATTAAATCAAATTTTGTGACTGTAAGTACGATACAATATAAATAAATAATAATAAAAAATATAGCTGAGACTATCTTGATCTATTCATCAAAGTATCTGCTAGCTCAAATAGAGATGTTTTATTTTTAGCTTCAACATCAATACTATTAAGATTTTGATAAGCTAAATTAGTATAGTATTCCTTTAAAATATTAGCAGCACTCAAGATATCATACTTTTCATACAACGACAACATAGCTTGTACTTTCTCAGGATTGGTTTCAGCTAAATTTATAATAGCTTCAAAAACACTATGATCTTGAAATATTAACACCTTTTTCAACAAAATGTGTAAAATAGTCTTTTTATTCACTAATATATCACCTCCAACTTGTTTACCAAATGATTCAGTATTACCGAAAGCATCAAGAATATCATCTTGTAATTGAAAAGCAATCCCTAAATTGACCCCAAAGTCATAAATTTTTTGTCTATTTTCTAAGGAAGCATTAGCTATAATTGCACCTATTTCTAATGCACCTCCCAATAATACTGACGTTTTCAGACGAATCATATTAATATACTCTTCTTCAGTAACGTCGTTACGCTCTTCAAAGTCCATATCTATTTGTTGGCCCTCACAAACTTCAATAGCTAATTTATTAAAAACTTTTAACAAGGTTGGGACTGACTCAGTAGGACAATCTGCCAATTCTTCGTAAGCTTTAACCAAAAGCCCATCGCCAGATAGAATAGCTACATTATCATTCCATTTGTGATGAATTGTTGGTTTACCTCTTCTAAGAGGTGCTCTATCCATAATATCGTCGTGAATTAGGGAGAAATTATGAAAGTACTCAATTGCTTTAGAGGCAGGGACAAGACTATCAATATTCGTATAACCAAAAATATCGGCTCCTAAAAACACCAATTGAGGACGTATACGCTTACCCGATAAAGATAAAATATACTGTATAGGGGCATAGAGTTTTACTGGGGTAGATGGGAATTCTGCATTTTCTAACGCAGAGTCAATAATAGCTGCATAAACTGGGTTTCCAAACATATCTTTCATTCAAACTGTATGCGAAGATAATCAATTAATTACTTGTTCAAGACATGTTGACACAGAGAAACACTATATTTGTAAAAAGTAAATAAAATGCGTATTCTAATCCTTCATAACTATTACCAACACCTTGGAGGTGAAGATATCGTTGTTCATCAAGAGGTAGATGCATTAAAAAAGCATGGTCATGAAGTACTTGTTATGACAGACAAAAATAAAAAAGGATTAAAAGGACTACTCCAATATGGTCTATACCCTTTTAATAAGTTGGCTTCAAGTAAATTAATGAAAGAGATAAACTGCTTTGCGCCAGATGTCATTCATTTGCATAATATACATTATGCTTTAGGGCCATTAATCGTCAGAAGCATAAGAAAGAAAAACTATCCTTTAGTAATGACATTACATAACTTTAGGTTAATTTGTCCGTCTGCTACCTTATTCTATAACAACAATATACATAGAGAGAGTATCTTCGAAAAATTTCCCTGGCAAGCTGTCAAAAGTAAGGCTTTGGATAATTCTTTTTTGAAAAGTTTAATCACAGCTTTTACCTATTGGCTTCATAATAAAATTGGGACTTGGAATATGATAAGTTATTATTTTACTTTATCGGCGTTCGCAAAAAATATCTTGATTGAATCACAAATTGACATATCAAATAACAAATTCATTGTCAAGCCTAATTTCTGTAATGTAGCGACAGAAAGTATAAATAAAAAAATATTTGAAGATTATTTTATATATGTTGGAAGATTATCGGCTGAAAAAGGAGTTATCCCCTTAATAAAAGCTTTTTCCAAAATGAATCACCGTATTAAAATTTATGGTGACGGTCCATTAAGAAAGGAAGTGGAAGCATATGCTAACTTATACCGAAATATTGAATATATGGGCTTCAAGGATAAGGATTTCTTAAATGAGGAAGTTAAAAAAGCAAATGCTTTGATAGTCCCTTCAATTTGTTATGAAGGTATGCCGATGGGAATCCTAGAAGCATTCTCGCTTGGTACGCCTGTATTATGTAGTAATATTGGTGTAATGAGCCAAATGATAACGCCTATGAAGACAGGTTTGCATTTTGAAGCTAATTCTCCTTTATCAATCGCTGACTGTGTCAATCAATGGTCGAGATTAAATATTGAGGAGAAAATGATCATGAGTATTAACTGTATTAACGATTCAAAAAAACTATATAGCTTGAATAAAAGTATTGATATTTTGGAAATAACCTATAAAAAAGCAATAGAAGAAAATGAGTAATATAATAACAATTGACCCCCTTAACTTAGCTCCAAAGATTAAGGAAGTTTTAGAAACTATTTACGATCCAGAACTAAAGCCAGCGAGCATAGTAGATTTGGGATTAGTCTACGAAATCATTACAAAAGAAGGTGGAATTGCAAAAGTAGTAATGACACTTACAGCACCAGGCTGCCCTGTAGCTGGAGAAATGATGGATGAAGTACAGCGTAAAGTTGCAGAAATAGATGGTGTAAATGAATCCCTAGTTGAATTAACTTTTGAACCGCCGTGGACACGAGATATGATGTCCGAAGAAGCAAAATTAGAGCTGGGTTTCTTGTAAACAAAAAACACTTTTCCACAACTGTTAATAAAAATGTGGAAAAGTGTTTCGCGACATGATTTTAGCATTTCTTATACCTCTAGACTAGCATCACGTAAAATATATTTACCTCTTTCAAGATTAAGATGAGGTTTTCCAATCACCATTGCCTTTCTATGGTAAAACAATATTAACATTTGAACGGCTGGGGACACGAGATATGATGTCCAAAGCAGCTAAATTAGAGCTGACTTTCTTGTAAACAAAAAAACACTTTTCCACAACTGTTAATAAAAATGTGGAAAAGTGTTTCACAACATGACTATAGTATCTCTTATACCTCTAGACTAGCATCACTTAAAATATATTTACCTGTTTCATGATTAAGATGAGGTCTTCCAATCGCCATTGACTTTCCATGGTAAAACAAAAATACCCATCCAGCAGGTGCTCCTTCTCGCCAATACTGTATTCGACTATCACGAGCTGAACGCCCATCATAATCGTACTTAGCTATAAAATTCTTAAATAATTCTTCAGGTTCGGGTAGTACATCTCCACCAAAGAAGATATGTTCTCCACCAACTTCAATATGAAATGCTTGATGAAACTCAGTATGACCACCATTAATTTCATAACTAATCTCATTGTTCACTTTTCCTTCCCCCTCAACTAATGTTAAATTACCACTTCGTTGAAGTACTTCAAAAACTTCAGTACGATAAGAAGGTGATTCGACACTAAAGGCATTCTCCCATTCGCCACGCTGAATAATATATTCTGCTTCGGGAAAAGCTATACGACCAACTCCATTATTAAAATCAACCATTCCACCTGTATGATCTTTATGCAAATGTGACATCAATACATATTTAACGTCTTCAGGTTCAAAACCTATTTTGCGAATATTACTATGAATCAGGAGTTCGTCCGCTTGAGTTCTCATGCCTAAGCCAGTATCACATAAAATGAGACCGTTATTCGTCTCAATCAAGAAAGGGTGTACGTGAACAATTAAGGATGCTGGTCTACTTTTAGGATCATCTTTTAGCGGATCAAAAGGAATAAATTTTTTAGTTGCATCAACAGAAAACGCCCCTTCAAAAAGGGAATGAACTTGAATCATCTTTATTTAATTGTAAACATGAGAGTTAAAGTATTCTAAGACAAATAGCCTCAGCAAACATTAGGTATCAACACCTATTAAATGTATATTTACATACAAATACTATGCAAAGATATGCAAAAAAGGTGGGTCCTAAAACCAAAAAATAACAGCAATAAGATAAGTAAATTACAAAGTGAACTAGGGATCACTCCCATTATTGCTAATTTATTAATTGGAAGAGGAGTCGAAACATTTGCACAATCAAAAACATTCTTTCGTCCTGAACTTAGCAATCTTCACGATCCATTTCTAATGAAAGATATGGATATTGCCATTACTAGAATAGAAAAAGCAATAGGAAACAATGAGAAGATATTAATATATGGAGATTATGATGTTGATGGTACAACCGCAGTATCTGTTGTGTATAGCTTTTTTAGAGCATTTCACTCCCGAATAGAATTCTATATTCCAGACCGTTACTCCGAAGGTTATGGGATTTCGATGCAAGGAATTGATTATGCAGCTCAAAACAATTTCTCACTGATTATAGCGCTAGATTGTGGTATTAAAGAAATTGATAAAATCGACTATGCGAATAGTAAAGGTATTGATTTCATTATCGGAGACCATCATCTTCCAGGAGAAGAGATTCCTAAAGCGGTGGCTGTTCTTGATCCTAAAAGAACAGACTGTTCTTATCCATACGATGAGTTATCTGGCTGTGGAATAGGCTTTAAAATTATTCAGGCATTTATTCAAAAGAATAACATGAATATGGAAGAAGCTTATCAATTTCTAGACCTAGTAGCCGTTAGTATAGCATCTGATATTGTGCCGATAACAGGCGAAAACAGAATTTTGACTTTCTTTGGCTTGAAAAAGTTAAATTCTAATCCTTCCATTGGTTTGCAAGCATTAATTGACTTATCAACAAATAAAACGGGAGTATTCTCTATTAATGATATTGTATTTCAAATTGGACCACGCATAAATGCAGCAGGAAGAATTGATCATGCCAAAAATGCTGTTAATCTCTTAATTTCAAAAACAAAAGAAGAAGCTTCGAACTACTCTGCAGCCGTAGATGACCAAAATAATCAACGCAAAGATTTTGATCTACAGATTACTACTGAAGCATTATCCATCATTGAAAATTCTGAAGAAAATAAGTTAAGGAAATCCACAGTATTATATAAATCAGACTGGCATAAAGGTGTTATTGGTATAGTAGCTTCGCGATTAACAGAAAAATACTACCGTCCAACAGTAATCCTCACGCAAACGAATGGTCATATAGCAGGCTCTGCTCGCTCTGTATTGGGCTATGATTTATACGAAGCTCTAAGTGAATGTAGTGATTTACTAGATCAGTTTGGTGGACACAAATATGCTGCTGGTCTAACGATGAAAGAAGAGAATATTTTTCATTTTCAAAAAAGGTTTGAGGAGGTTGTACAGCGTACAATAAAGCCAGAAATGTTACAACAAGAAATCTCTATTGATATGGAAATAGATTTCAAAGACATAGACAGTAAATTCTATAGACTATTGAAGCAATTTGAGCCTTTTGGACCTCAAAACGAAGCTCCAATATTTGTCACAAAGAATGTACTTGTACATGGCGCAGCATACCTTGTTGGATCAAAACACATCAAGCTTTCTGTTTATCAAGAAGGATCAGCCGCATACGAATGTATAGGTTTTGGCCTTGGTGAGCATGTTGACCAAATTAACAGCAAGGTACCATTTGATATTTGTTATACTATCGAAGAAAACAACTGGAGAGGTAAAAAAAACCTTCAATTAAATATAAAATCTATTAAGTATTAAATTAATATATTTGTAATAAGAGAATTAAAATGTCATGATACTTAAAGCAGAACATCTCATCAAAAAATATAAACAACGAACAGTTGTTAACGATGTTTCTTTTCATGTTGAACAAGGAGAAATTGTGGGGTTATTAGGCCCAAATGGTGCTGGTAAGACTACTTCATTCTATATGATTGTTGGATTAATCAAACCTAACGAAGGCAAGGTATTCTTGAATGATGAGGAGATTACGAAAGATGCTATGTTCCAACGCGCTCAAAAAGGCATTGGTTATTTGGCACAAGAAGCCTCTGTATTTCGTAAACTTTCTGTGGAAAATAATATTTTGGCGGTATTAGAGATACATTACCCCAATAAAAAAGAACGTCTAGAAAAATTAGAAGAATTATTAACAGAGTTTAGTTTACATAGGGTGAGAAAAAACCGTGGTGATTTACTTTCTGGTGGTGAGCGAAGACGTACTGAAATTGCAAGAGCATTAGCTGCGAACCCTAACTTTATTCTTCTAGATGAGCCATTTGCAGGTGTCGACCCTATAGCTGTGGAAGAAATTCAATCCATTGTCGCCAAATTAAAAGCAAAGAACATAGGTGTACTAATTACAGATCATAATGTGCAAGAGACTCTTTCTATTACCGATCGTGCTTATCTTTTGACAGAAGGTAAAATCATGCTTACTGGAACTCCAGAAGAGATTGCGAATAGTGAAATGGCAAGAAAATTCTATTTAGGGCAGAATTTTGTATTAAGACGTAAAAAGTTGTAAATTATAAATATGGAATTCCTAAACTCTCTTTTTACCTGGATCATGAAAAAGCGTATTCATCAAATTGAGCTTTTTATGAAATATCCACATGATGTTCAAGAAGAGTGGTTTCTTAACCTTATCAATGCTGCGGAAGCAACTGAATGGGGAAAATTATACGATTACAAAAGTATCTTAACTCCACGAGAGTTCAAAAGTAGGGTACCTATAACCGATTACGATAGTATAAAGGGGCATATTGACCGTATGATAAAAGGCGAACAAAATATATTATGGCCTTCCGATATCAAGTGGTTTGCTAAATCTTCAGGGACAACATCAGACCGAAGTAAATTTATTCCAGTTAGCGTAGAAGCCTTGGAAGAGTGTCATTATCAAGGAGGGAAAGATATGTTATCTATATTTTGCCACAACAAACCCGATAATAAAATATTTAATGGAAAATCTGTAGTAATTGGAGGTGCTTCTCAAATTAACAACTTTACTCCAGACTCCTATTATGGAGACTTGTCATCAATTCTTATCCGCAATCTCCCTTTTTGGGCTGAATTTAAAAGAACCCCTAACATAGAGGTTACCTTGAATCCAAATTTTGAAGAAAAGATAGAACAGATTGCACAAATTACCATTAAAGAGGATGTCACTAGCTTAGCAGGTGTACCTACCTGGAATATGGTGATGGCAAAACGTGTACTTGAAATTACATGTAAAGAAAATCTCCTAGAAGTATGGCCTAACCTTGAACTATATAGTCATGGGGGCGTTAGTTTCAAGCCTTATAGAGATCAATTCAAACAGCTCATTCCTTCTGATAAAATGTATTATCTTGAAAATTACAATGCCTCTGAAGGTTATTTTGGTATTCAGGATCAATCTGACTCGGATGATTTATTATTGATGCTTGACTATGGCATTTACTATGAATTTCTTCCTATAGAAAATATTGATGATATAGATCCAGTAACTTTGGAATTGGGTGAGGTGGAAATTGGAAAAAACTATGCATTGATAATTTCAACAAATGCTGGACTATGGCGGTATAAAATTGGGGATACCATCAAATTTACTTCTACCTCACCTTATCGTTTTCAGATTTCGGGACGGACAAAACAATTCATCAACACTTTTGGCGAAGAAGTAATAGTTGATAATGCGGAACAAGCATTGCATACAGCATGTCAAGCTACCAATGCGCAAATAAGAGATTATACAGCAGGTCCCGTCTATTTTGATAAAGGGAAAGCTGGCGCTCATGAATGGATAATTGAATTTGAGCAAGAACCTAATGATTTCAACCTTTTTGCAGAAGTATTAGACCAAACATTACGCGAAATAAATTCTGATTATGATGCTAAGCGTTTTAAAGACATGGCATTACAAAAACCAATAATACATAATGCACCACGTAATACATTTTATACTTGGATGCGATCTCGCGGCAAGCTAGGTGGACAAAATAAAGTACCACGTCTAGCAAATGATAGAGATTATCTTACACCAATATTAAATATGATAAAAAACAGCTGATATTAAATAGTTATTTTTTTATTGAATTGCAAAATATAATACCCCTACCACCAGTAAGAGAGTAAATACTGATAAAATTAAAACAAACTCATTTTTAAAAATATTAGCGTCTTCTTTTTGCGGCTTATAGTCTTGAAAACAAATTTGACAATGTGTACGAGATTCCACCTGGAGACTGATAATTCTTGAATGTAAGATTTGATGTACCTCCATCTGAAGCATTAACATATTATTCAAATCATTGTCTATTAACAATTGAGCTTCAAATCTTGACAACTCCTCTCCGCTCAGTTGGCCTTCAATATATTTTTGAATTTTTTCTGAATAATCTTCCATTTAACTAATATTAAAAATTAACTACCATATAGTTAATAGTTGAAAAAAAATGTTTATATACTGTTTATAATGAAAAGATTCCGATTAAAAATCGGGTCTGTTTACATATCGGTTAATACTTTTTAAGTATACAAAATTATTCGTGTATATCCTACTACAAAACCTATTTATTATTTGTATTTACATTTATATTAAAAAGAGCTATTTAAAACTTACATGAATAGCCAGAAGATTAAATTAAATTCATCAAAATAATTGTTCATTTTTTCCTAAATTGCACTTTTACAAAAATCATCAATTGATATGAGCGCGACAGAAAAAATCTCAATTCGCGTAGAGCCAACACAACAATCAAGACTCTCGCAAGTAGATTTCAATAACTTAAAATTTGGACAAATCATGTCTGACCACATGTTAGTAGCCGAATACAATAATGGAAAATGGATAGATGTGAGCATAGTTCCTTATGGAGATATTAATATAAGCCCATCATTATCAGCTTTACATTACGGTCAATCCATCTTTGAAGGTATAAAAGGCTATAAATTTGCAGATGGTACAGTAAGTATTTTTAGGCCAGACAAAAACTGGGAGCGTTTTAACAAATCTGCAGCACGTCTGCAAATGCCAGAAGTTCCAGAAGATATTTTTATAGGAGGACTTAAAAAACTCTTAGAGATTGATAATAGTTGGGTACCTTCATTAGAAGGTACAGCATTATATATTCGTCCTTTTATGTTTGCAACTGAAGCTGCTTTAGGTGTTCATCCGTCTATTTCGTACAAATTCATTATCATTACTTGTCCAGTTGGTGCATATTATAGTAAGCCTATTTCATTAAAAGTAGAAACTCATTATACTAGGGCTGCTGAAGGTGGTGTTGGGTTCTCAAAAAATGCTGGAAATTATGCGTTATCATTATACCCTACACAATTGGCAAACGATGAAGGATACGACCAAATTATGTGGACAGATGCAGCTGAACATAAATATATCGAAGAAGCTGGAACAGCTAATTTAATATTCCGTATCGGGGACAAAATCATTACCCCCCATGGGGATACAATATTACATGGTGTAACGCGTCGCACAATTATGCAATTAGCAGAAGAATGGGGATACGAGGTTGAACAACGTAAAGTCTCTGTACAAGAATTAATAGATGGTATCAAAGATGGCCGAGTAACAGAAGCATTCGCAGCTGGTACTGCTGCTACTATTACGCATATTGATCGCATCGGTTATGAAGGTCAAGACTATAAACTACCTGCTATTGAAAGTCGTGATTTTTCAAACAAAGTATTAGAGTATTTAAATCAATTACGTTATGGTAAAATAGAAGACTCATTTGGTTGGAACTATATCGTATAAAATACCAATAAAATTTTCGGAGGTGTCAAGTACACCTCCGAAAATTTTATTGGTATTTTATATAAATAATTCTTTAAAATCAAACTTCTAAAGAATTCACGTACTGAACTATTTCTTGAAATTCATTTGGCTCAAACCATTTGGTATTTCCATACTTCTTAAACCAAGTAATTTGCCTCTTTGCATAACGTCGTGAGTTTTGCTTAATCTTATCAACAGCTTGTTCCAAAGTTATTTTTCCATCAAAAAAATCGAAAATTTCGGAATAGCCAACAGTAAGCATAGCGGGTTTATTTCGATAAACATGCAATGACTTTACCTCATCCAATAGACCTTGCTGCATCATATTATCCACTCGCAGGTTAATACGATTGTATAAATAATCGCGATCTGTATTCAATCCAATAGTAATTATATCGAATGGTCGCTTTTTAAAATCTTTTTTTTGATAAAAAGTCATATTATTACCAGAAGTTTCATATACTTCCAAAGCACGAATAACACGTTGTGGATTATCGACGTCAGTCACAGCGTAATACTCAGGATCAACAACTTGCAATCGTGCCTTCAAAGGCTCTAGTCCAAAAAATTCAAACTCTTGATTCAATGCATTTCGAATACCTTCAGGTGCCTTAGGCAAATCATCCAAACCTTCACAAGCCGCGCGAACAAATAGACCCGATCCCCCAACCATCACTACAATATCTTTCTTTTGGAATAGCGCATCTAGAACCTTTAACGCATCTCTTTCAAAATCTCCTGCAGAATATTCCTCCTCTATCGAATGTGAATTGATGAAATGATGCTTAACTAATTCCAGTTCAGTATCATCAGGTTTGGCTGTACCTATTGTCATCTCTTTATAAAACTGACGTGAATCAGCTGAAATTACTTCCGTATCGTAGTATTGCGCCAACTTAATGGCCATATTAGTCTTACCAACCGCTGTCGGACCAACTACAACAATTAACTTCTTTTTGTTATCCATGGAATGTAAAAATCAAACACAAAAGTAGAGAAATAAAACAAAAAAGCCTTATAATATATAATTACAAGGCTTTTTGGTATTTCGTTAACGAACTATTAATAGTCTTCTTCTTCTCCTAATCCAAACTCTTCTTGTCCTTCTTCCTCATTTTCATCATCGTCTCCTTCATCAATAGCATACTCATCCTCATCATCAACTCCATATTGTTCTACAACACTATCCTCTTCAATAAAATCCTCCTCATCGTCATCTAAATCGCTTGAAACAGGAAAATTAGCTGCTGCTGCAGGCTTTGGCGCAATCCCAACAGATTTGAACACTAAAGGATAAACTTTTCCTTCCTCCTCTTTCAGGATCTTTATTAATTCAACATGAAACTCATAAGGACGATCAAAATTATAAATGTAATAAAACTTTTGATGCGGATCATCAATGAATTTACTCAAGCGAACATCTTCCATTAAAAGCACTCCAACTTCTATTTTACGTGAAGTAGGCAAGTAAGCAATTTCAGTCCCCTTTTTCCACTGATCATTACTAACATAAAATGAAGATGATGCTTCAATATTATAGCCTGTACTCTTTTGAATCTCCGTATGAAGATCCATAAAAGTGCTCTTCGAAGGCATATCAATGTCTCGATATACATCTTCATAATCTTCAAATGAAACTCTAAATCTATATATAGCCATATTCTAAACTAAAATTATGCGCTTAATAATTCAAATATAATTAAATTCTAAATATACTTTTTTAACGTAATAATTCCTTGGGCAATAAATTCATTTTCTTTCCCTCTTGAATCATAAATTGTGTAGCAGCCACTCTTTCATTAGGGATATCCCCTTCTAAAATAGCTTCGCGTATGGCATTTTTAATAATGCCTACTTGACGACCTGGCCCTAAGCCAAACATTGTCATAATGTCGGCGCCCGTTACTGGAGGCTGCCAATTTCTTAATTGATCACGCTCCTCGACATCTTTAAGCTTTTGTTTTACTAACTCAAAGTTCTGTCTATATTTTGTTTTTTTATACTCATTTTTTGTAGTTACATCAGCGTGGCACAACATCATCAAAGCATCTATATCATCGCTAGCCTCAAATAACAATCGTCGAACTGCTGAATCAGTAACAATATCTTGCGCTAACACTATAGGTCTTAAATGAAGTTGAACTAGTTTCTGAACAAACTTCATCTTCTCATTTAAAGGCAATTTCATCTCCGCAAACAATTTCGGAACCATTCTAGCACCTTTATCCTCATGTCCATGAAAAGTCCAACCAACACGCTTATCAAAACGTTTAGTAGCTGGTTTTGCAATATCGTGCATTATAGCTGCCCACCGTAGCCATAAATCATCAGACATTTCGCACACATTATCCAAAACTTCCAAAGTATGATAAAAGTTATCTTTATGACCTCTACCCTCAATAATATCAACGCCATGTAAGTTATACATTGCTGGAAAAATTAACTCAAGTAATCCTGTGTCAAACAAATATTTAAAACCTATAGAAGGTTTGGTTGAAAGAATTATCTTATTTAACTCATCAGTAATACGTTCCTTTGAAATTATTTTAATGCGCTCTTTATTTTCCGAAATGGCTTGTATAGCCTTTACATCTATTTTAAAATTAAGCTGTGTAGCAAATCGAATGGCACGCATCATACGTAATGGATCGTCAGAAAATGTCTCGTTAGGCTCTAAAGGCGTACGAATGATTCGATTTTGGATATCATTAAGACCATCAAAAGGATCTAATAACTCTCCATAATTAGCTTTATTCAGAGAATAAGCCATAGCATTAATAGTAAAGTCCCTACGATTTTGATCATCCTCAAGCGTTCCATCTTCAACAATAGGTTTACGAGAATCACGTCGATAAGATTCCTTACGAGCACCTACAAATTCCACGTCAAGCCCATTGTAAACTAACATAGCTGTTCCAAATGACTTATAAACAGCAACTTTGGCATGAAGTTGTTCTCCCAATAAAGTAGCAAACTCAATTCCACTGCCAATAACGAGAATATCCACGTCATTTTTAAACGGTCTATTCATAATTCGATCACGAACATAGCCGCCAATAACGTAACATTCTGTATTCGTATCAGTTGCCAAATTCTTAATAATAGAAAATATAGGGTGTTGTAAGTGTTCGCACATAGCCAAATCATATAGACTCCAAGAAAGTCTACTAATAATTTGCAAAATTAAGGATTTTATAGAAATATTACGCCATACTTTGTCGGATAATATTCTAATATTAATCTCTATCCCTTGAAAGTTTCTTAAAGGATAAAGGGTTAACCGATAACTCTGCTTGTTCTCTTCTATTCTTTACAATATGGACTGCTGCAAAAATAGCTTCCAAAAAGGACTCATGAGAGGCCATATTTTTCCCTGCAATATCGTATCCTGTTCCATGATCTGGAGAAGTACGTACAATAGGAAGCCCTGCCGTAAAATTAACTCCTTTACGAGAAGCAATGTGTTTGAAAGGAATTAAGCCTTGGTCATGATACATAGCTAAAACTGCATCAAACTTAGTATAAGCGTGGTTAGCAAAAAAACCATCTGCAGGATAGGGGCCAAATGTTAAGATACTCTCTTCATTAGCCTTTTCAACAGCTGGACGAACTATCTCATCATCTTCAGTACCGATTACTCCATTATCACCCGCATGAGGATTTAAGCCTAATACTGCTATTTTAGGTTTTTGAATCCAAAAATCATTCTTCAAACTTTCATTCATCAAGCGAAGTTTCTTCAAGATCGCATCTTGTGTAATATAAGTAGAAACCTCATTTAGTGGAACATGACCAGTTACTACCCCTACCCGAAACTCGTCGCTTATCATAAACATCAAAACGTCATCTGCATTTACCTTGCTTTGTAAGTACTCTGTATGTCCTGGAAATTGAAATCCTTCTTGCTGGATATTATGCTTATTGATAGGTGCTGTAACTAAAGCATCAATCTTGCCTGCAGTAAGATCCTCTAATGCTTTTTCAAGGGATAAAAAAGCATATTTACCACCAGTTTCATTTTCTTCCCCTAGGGTAATCCGAACATCTTCCTGCCATACATTAATCATGTTGGGACGCTTTGGATTAGCCTGACTTGCTTCACTAATAACATTAAAGCTAAAGTCATTAATATTATTTGCTTTACGATGAAATGAAGCATTCTTCGTATTTCCGTAAACAATGGGTGTGAAATATTCCAAAACACGATTATCCAATAATGATTTAATAATCACTTCCATTCCAATCCCATTCAAATCGCCTACACTTATACCAACTTTTATTTTATCACTCATTATCGAAAAGCTTTTTTGTTATCCAAAAATAAGAAAAATAAGATAACCATACTAGTTCCTAGCAAATTATTAATAAGTATTTATTGCCCTACATTTAGTACGGTAACACAGAAAATAACCTCTTCCGTGTATGTCATAATATAAATAACTCAGCTAATGAATATAGCCTATATCGAGAAGATATTTCATAGATTACACCAACATTGTGCATTTTTTGTTTATTACTTTCGTACTTTTGAATCATGAATTCAGTACGCGCAAAAAAACATCTTGGACAACATTTTTTAAACGATAAAAATGCCGCTAAACGTATAGCGGACGCTTTAGATCCCTCCTTGGGATTTACTCAGGTCTTAGAAGTTGGTCCTGGTATGGGGGTACTATCCGATTTTTTATTAAAGAAGAGTGATTACGAAACGTTCTTGATTGATATTGACGATGAATCCATAGAGTTCTTACAAGATAAATATCCGCAATTAGGACCAAGACTTATACATGGGGACTTCTTAACCCTAGACTTCTCAAAGTACTTTGGCGATAAAATAGCGGTTATAGGTAATTACCCATACAATATATCGTCTCAGATTTTATTCAAAATTCTTGAAGAGCGTGACCGGGTAATTCAAATGGCAGGTATGTTCCAAAAGGAAGTCGCTGAAAGATGTGTTGCTAAGCCTGGTAGTAAAGAATATGGTATTTTATCCGTATTTCTACAGGCATACTACAAGGTTGAGTATCTTTTCACTGTAAAAGCCGGAGCATTCAATCCTCCACCAAAAGTTTTATCAGGTGTAATGCGAATGACGAGGAACACCACTAAAGAGTTAGATTGTGATGAAAAATTATTTTGGAAAGTCGTTAAAGCTGGCTTCAATCAGCGCCGTAAAACATTGCGAAATGCATTATCTGGAGTAGTTCCAAAAGAAAACATGAGTGACAATCCATTGTATGAATTACGAGCTGAGCGTTTAACAGTTTCTGATTTTGTAGAACTAACTAATGAAATTACCAATAGATAATTTTCTATAATGACCGATATTACTATCATTGGAGGAGGGGTAGCAGGATTAACTGCAGCCATAGGTTTACAATCCATTGATAGTGATTTTATTTTATTCGAGCAAAGCGAACTTTTAAAAGGAATAGGTGCAGGTTTTGGCTTAGCAGCCAATGCAATACAAGCTCTAGATTACCTAGGTTTAAAGAAAGATATTGAAAAACTTGGTCACAAAATACAATCGTATAATATTCTAGATCAACATGGAAAAATATTATTAGCTCCAGACACACAATCATTACACCAACAGTATAATCAAAGTAACTTCGCCATTCATCGGGCAGATCTACATGATTATTTATATGCCCAAATCCCAAAAGAAAAGGTGATTCTAAAAAAAAGAGCTATAAGATTTGAGCAAAACACTGAAAAGATTACTATACATTTTGAAGACGGAGGGCAACATACATCACGATATCTAATTATTGCTGATGGCGTAAAATCCCCTTTACGTCAACAACTTTTACCAACATCGATACCTCGATATGCTGGTTATACCTGCTGGCGAGCTACAATAAATAATAATACAATTAATATTGACCAAGGATCAGAAACATGGGGGAAAAATGGTCGTTTCGGACTTACTCCTTTGATTGGAAATAGAATATATTGGTACGCTTGCATTAACTCTAAAGCTAATAACAGAAAGTTTAAGAACTATACTATACAAGACTTACAAACACACTTTAAAGATTACCATGCTATTATACCTCAGGTGTTAGAATACACTAAGGATGAAGATATTATATGGAATGATATTATAGACATTAAACCATTAAAACATTTAGCATACGACAATATACTATTGATTGGCGATGCAGGTCATGCTACCACACCAAATATGGGACAAGGGGCTTGTCAGGCTTTAGAAGATGTAGCAGTACTTATGGATGAGCTCAAGCAAACCCAAGATATAAAAAAAGCATTCTTATCGTTTGAGAGACGTAGATTACAGCGCACCAAATATATTACAAGGACTTCAAAATTTATTGGCAAAGTAGCACAATGGGATAATCCTATCTTAATTACTTTACGAAATTTTATTTTAAAACATTCTCCATCAAAATGGTCACAACATAGTCTAGAAAAGCTATTAAAAGTGAACTTTATGGAGTTAAATAAATAATTATGCATTTTCTAATTGTAGATGACATTCACGAGATACTTTTACAAAAGTTCAAAGAGGCAGACATTAAATATGACTACTTACCATTAATGACAAGAGCTCAAGCTGAAAGAGTTATCCATTTGTATGATGGTTTAATAATCCGTTCAAAATTTCAAGTTGACCAAAACTTTATGGACTTAGCACCTAATTTGAAATTCATAGGGCGATCTGGAGCGGGTATGGATAACATTGATGAAGAATATGCCGCAAGTAAAAATATACAGTTATTTTCAGCTAACGAAGGTAACTGTGATGCAGTAGCTGAACATATGATAGGCATGCTCTTATCGCTTATGAATAATCTTAATCGAGCTAATCAAGAAATTTGTAATGGCATTTGGAATCGAGAAGAAAATCGTGGTCATGAGTTAAAGGGTAAAACAATAGCTCTAATCGGCTATGGGCACAATGGAAAGGCAATGGCAAAGAAGCTATCGGGTTTTGATGTAAAAGTAATTGCTTATGACAAATATAAAACTGGGTTTTCTGACAACTATGCTACAGAAGTAGCCATGGAAGAAATTGTAAAGCAAGCAGATGTTTTGAGTTTTCATATTCCACTTACCCGTGAAACACAAGGCTTAATAAATGAAGAATATCTATATCACTTTCGCAAACCTATGTTTTTTTTAATGGGAGCCAGAGGAGGAATAGTAGATATCCCAGCCATACTAAATGCTTTGGATACAGGTAAGATTATTGGAGCTGCATTTGATGTATTACCTATTGAGAAATTCCCTAATTTATCTCAACAAGAATGGTACTCAAATTTGATCACCAGAGAAAATGTATTGCTAAGTCCTCACGTGGCGGGTTGGACATTTGAAAGCTATTATAAATTATCAAACATATTGGCAGAAAAAATTATACAAGCTTTACCAAACAACAACAAGTAACGCTTGTATAATCAGTATTAGATCTAATAAATAAACATCGTTGTAATTTATATTTTTTCTAAACAAAGAAGTATAAAATAATAATATAACAAATAAGTCAATAATCAATAAACTCTCAGTCACATAAAGAGGATAGAATGACATCGTTATAATACAAAGACTATGCAAACTAATTAAGAGATAGCATAGTCTTTTTGAAGATTGCTCCCCAATTAAATGAGGTAGTGTCTTTAAATTATACAAGGCATCTTGTTTCATGTCACGGATATCAAAAGGAAGAGTAATTCCCAAAATAAACATAAAAACTAATGCGGCCCATATGACTGCAGCCTTCATGTCCACTACCCCTCCCTTAGCAATATACTCCACAACAGGAAGGCCTACTGCAGAAAGTGACCATACTAATGCAATCAAAAACACTTTTAATCCAACAACTTGCCGAAGTGTAATGTATCCTTTTTTACTGTGTATAATGGGCAAACTATATCCCAAACTTAAAAAGGCTATTAAACCTAGCAACATAAATAGATAACTGTGCAGCTGCAATGATGAATAACCAAATATCAAAAAAGCAATAACAGATAAAGAAAGATTAAAATACTTATAATTAAAATACCACTGAGTTCTTGGGTAAGGAGAGGTTCCCATCGCTTTTGGCATCGATAACCATAAACTAAAATTATACAACAAAAGTGTAGAAGACCATTCTAATAATACAACATAGATATTAAAGGGTATATTTAGAATACAATAACTTAAAACAACCTGAGCAGCTGCCGAAAAGGCAATAAGCAAATTGCTATAAATAAACCAATCAAATATATTATTTAATCTCCTCAAGCCAATTAGTTATTCAGTTTTACACGAAAATTTTACTATTTAATATTATTAAAAAAGTAGCATTTAACACAAAAAAATATAAATTAGCTTATATATAGATCACAATTACCTATACAAATAAGTAAATGTCCGATTTGAATAAAAAATGTATTAATTAAACCTAACATAACAATTTTAGAGCGAGAGAGATGAGTTTTCAAATTAAAACTTTTGATGAGTACCAAGAACAGTACAAAAAAAGTGTGGATAATCCAGAGCAATTTTGGGGAGAGGTTGCTGACAATTTTTTTTGGAAAAGAAAATGGACAAATGTCCTAGATTGGAATTTTAATGAGCCAAATATCAAATGGTTTGAAGGCGCAAAACTAAACATTACCGAAAACTGTTTAGATCGCCACATTTATAAAAATGGAGATACACCTGCCATCATCTGGGAACCTAATGATCCTAGCGAAGCGCACCGCATCTTGACATATAAGCAACTGTTAGCTAAAGTAGAACAGTTTGCTAACGTTCTTAAAAACAACAATATCAAGAAAGGTGATCGGGTTTGTATTTACTTACCTATGGTACCTGAACTTGTCATAGCAGTTTTGGCATGTGCTCGTATTGGTGCTATTCACTCCGTAGTATTTGGCGGATTTTCAGCACAATCTATTGCCGATCGTATAAATGATGCAGAATGTAAACTAGTAGTAACTGCTGATGGCGGTTTTAGAGGAAATAAAGTTTTAGATCTAAAAACAGTCGTTGACGATGCTTTAATGCAGTGTCATTCTGTAGAAAAGGTTATTGTACTCACTCGAACAAGAACTCCAATCTCTATGATCAAAGGGCGTGACGTATGGTGGGAAGATGAAATTAAGATTGTAGAAACGCAAGGAAATCCTACTTGCCCTGCCGAAGAAATGGATGCAGAAGATACCTTATTTATTCTATATACTTCAGGTTCTACAGGCAAGCCAAAAGGCGTAGTACATACAACAGGTGGGTATATGGTTTATACAGGCTATACCTTTGCCAATACTTTTCAATATCAACCTGGCGAAGTATATTTCTGTACGGCTGATATTGGATGGATCACAGGTCATAGTTATATTGTATATGGTCCATTATCACAAGGAGCTACTTCATTAATGTTTGAAGGGATTCCTACATTCCCTGATGCTGGTAGATATTGGGATATTGTGGATAAATACAAAGTCAATATTATCTATACTGCACCTACAGCTTTACGTTCATTAATGGCTTTTGGCGATGGTTTTGTAGAGAATAAGGACTTGTCCTCACTACGTGTGTTGGGGTCGGTAGGCGAACCTATTAATGAGGAAGCATGGCAATGGTACCATACTAAAATTGGAAAGGGCAAGTGTCCAATAGTAGACACATGGTGGCAAACAGAAAACGGTGGACATTTAATTACACCTATAGCTGGAGTTTCCCCTGAAATCCCTGGTTATGCACTTCTACCTTTACCTGGAGTACAACCTTGTTTAATGGATGAAAATGGTAAAGAAATAGAAGGTAATGATGTATCTGGTAATTTATGTATAAAGTTCCCATGGCCAGGCATGCTTCGTTCGACATGGGGAGATCACGATCGTTGTAAGCAAACCTATTTCTCAACATACGAAAACATGTATTTCACAGGAGATGGTTGTTACCGTAGTCCAGAAGGATACTACCGGATTACAGGACGTGTAGATGATGTATTGAATGTTTCTGGACACCGTATTGGAACTGCCGAAGTTGAAAATGCAATCAATATGCACTCTGATGTGGTAGAATCTGCTATTGTTGGTTATCCACATGCCGTAAAAGGTCAAGGCATCTATGCTTATGTAATTGCTAATCATCATATAGATGCAGAAAAAACAAAAGCGGATATTCTTCAAACCGTATCGCGTTTAATTGGTCCTATAGCTAAACCAGATATTATTCAGTTTGTAAAAGATCTACCAAAAACACGTTCTGGCAAAATCATGAGACGTATTTTACGTAAAATTGCTGAAAATGATTTAGGAAACTTAGGAGATACTTCTACACTTCAAGACCCAACAGTTGTTGAAACTTTAATCAAAGGAAGAGAAGAGTTAAAATAATAACATTTTCTAATAGAAATAAAGCAGCCATATATAGTATTGTTTTATGGCTGCTTTTATTTAAAAATAATTGATTCATGAAAACGTCAATTTTATTCGAATATTATTAAAATTCATCAATTTTTTAAAAAATTTTAAGGATAACCTCCATTTTTTTACTATTTTTAGAGCATTCACCATTTTTCTAAATAATACTGAATGCTTATAGCCATATTATCAGGACTACTATTTTCAATTTCTATAATATTTTTTGGCAAACAATTAAAAGCCAAGTGGAGCCCCATTCTTTTAATAATACCTATAGTTTTATT
>CANRHE010000010.1 GCA_947630335.1 uncultured Sphingobacterium sp. | reverse complement strand
ACAATATCGTAAAGTTGTTTGTTTTGTGTGTTGAATGATATATATTATTTTTTATTATAAACTTGTTTAATAACTATGAAAAAGAAAATACTGAAAGAATACTTGCCTCCAATCATTAAAGTTGAACAAATTTTATTTGAAGATGGTATCGCCCAAAGTTCTGTGGAGATTAAAACTGGAGATCAATCTGGTACGGTGAGGATTTATGACTGGAATGTTTTGGAAGATGATGACCTAATTATTTCTAATCCTGACAATTCATCTTGGCAATAAAAAACAACTAATTAGAATTATAAATATGAAAATCAATATACTATATTCATTGGGTAAAATTTGTACACTAGCTGTTGTACTTTTTTTTATGCAATCTTGTAACAAAAATAATGAGCTAACAAATAAAGATAAACAAGGTGAGGTAATACTTAAAGTATCACCGTTAGTTGCTCCATTTAGTGATGAAAATGTTAAAGGTAGAGCATCAATTAAAGATCCGGAGTCGTATATTAGTTCCTTAGAATTAAGTAAAGATCTCATCATGATCTCTACTTTAACGCCAATTTTAGAAAACGAACCTAATAGTAACATAAAATCCGCTGATGTTGGAGGGAATCGAGCAGATGTGCAATCAACTTCTTTACGTAATGGAGTTGTTTACAAACTAATTGTCTATAATGCTGATGGTACTTATAGAACATTTCGAAATTATAAATATGGTAGTCCTAATTTAACAGATGAATTGTCATTGCCTATCAATAAAACTTATACTTTCTTAGCCTATTCTTTGAGTAGTACTGATTTTTCTGATTTAGATAATGCTTTTCCAGATTCAACTGTTAGCTTGTCTCAAGCTAAAATTATTGTTAATAATAATCCAGATTTATTAGTATATAAAGAAACTTTAGCTGTAGACGAAGCAAATAATAATTTGGGAATAGTTTTTAAACATCAATTTAATGAAATCACTACAATTATAGACGCCTCACTTAGCGGATATTCTATCGATCCATCTTCATTACAAACAAGGTTTAATATAGCACGTAATTCTGCTACAATTAGTTTTTCAAATATGCAGCAAGTAAATTCGGCTAATGGTGGGTTTCAGTTTGATTTAAATGGCTCGGAAAGTTATAACTTTACCACTGCTAACAATGTTTCTAACTCTATAGCCACATCAAAAACTTCAATACTAATTAATACGGATGCTAATACTAATTTATTTAGTGTGATTAACATTAAAGTGGGGGATGTAACAAGGTCAATCCCTAATCCATTTTCGTCAGGAGTTACTTTATTACCCGGTTATAAATATCGATTAGAAGTAAAGATTATTCCTAGAGATACTACACTTATTCATGAGGGTAAACCTGCGGTGTTGTTGGGTGGTCAAATATGGATGAGGTATTCGTTAGGTTCTAACGGAGATCGTGATGATCTTACCGGATCTCGTGCAGATATTCCAGGCATAGATATTCATGGAGCTTATTATCAATGGGGTAAAAAGTTGCCAGGTATAAATGCTAACAGCAAAACTACCAATTCAAATTGGGATAATAATGGTATTTCTGGGCAGATGGGGTTATCATATTTTAATCGTTGGAATTCAGGAACTGCCACTTCCCCTGTAAAAGGACTGGAAGACCCATGCCCTCCAGGTTTTAGACTTCCTGTACCTAAGGACTTTGAGACGTTATTAACCTATATTGAAAATGATTATCGAAAATTTGTAAATGCAATTAATACGGCTCAATATGCATTACAATTAACGAGTAAATTTAATGCCAATGCGAAACTTACATTTGCTGCTTCTGGATATGGTTATATGGCCCATGATGACGGACGTTATAACGTTGGGTTTGGAGGGTTATATAGTAATTATAATCAAGTACATTTAAAAACTTCATCTTATGGAACTCAAACTCCGACACTAGTAAATTCGTCAGGAGCACCAGGTGGAACGGCATACCAAACTCGATATGTCCTATATTCACCAGTTGCTGGTTCTACTGGAGCCAACCGTATAATGACATATCCAGGGAGTCCTCGTGTTAGCTCTCCAGTTAATGCGCACCCGGTTCGTTGTATCGCAATATCTAATGCTTCCATTGTTAAAATTAATGAAAGAGAGATTCATTCTGGTGGAAATAATAATGTTAATTTTTAAACAATAAAATTATGAACTTAAATTTAATAAAATATTCTTTTTTTAGAAACCTGTTGATCTTTGGCTTTGTACTGACTATAATGGGGTGTAAGAAAGATGTTCAAGATATAGGGGCAACAGGTGAAGGGGAGGCGAAGTTAGTTTTTACTGTAAAAGGAATGAATAATGAATTTACAAAAGTAAATAGTAAAATATCTAGTACTACGAATTCCTCCAATGAAAATATAGAAAGTCATGATATTCAGGTTGATGCCTTGAGTACTAAAGTCAACTTATTTAGTCAATCTACTATTGGGACTCGTGAGTCAAGTACTGAGGTTCCTACTATATCAGTGAAAAAAAACAACGTAACAAAGTTTGCATCTATTGTTCCTGTTGATCATGATATACGCTATCGTTTATTACTTTTTGATAGTGAGACTAATAGTTTAGTAGCTAACGTTGAAACTAAAGTTAATCAAGCTTTGTCAATCAATGTGAAAACTGGAAAAAGTTATTATTGGCGTGCTTATACTCACAATTCTAAAGAAGCTATGCCGTCAGTGAATTTTATAAATGATAACTATATGTTAGAAAGTAGTATCGAAAAAGACCTTTTATGGGATGGTTCTACTGCGCCTATAACCGTTAATACTCCTGCTGATTCATTGGGTATTGTTTTTGATTTTAAGGTAGCAGAATTTGTGGTTAATTTGGATACTGAAGGCCTTTATGGTGATATTAGTGATTTATTAATGGAGTTCGGTTCAGATTCATACTTCAAGAAGGGGACATTGGATCTTAAATCAGGTAATGTTTCTAATACTAGTACGGTGCTTCGATCTGAATTGAATCTTAGTGATTTTAAAGTTATACCTGAAAGTAAAATATTACAAGCAAAATTTTATACAGTAGATCCTAATGCTATTACTAACTTTACTATTAAAGTAAAGAAATTAAGTGTCAATCAGAATAATATAGTAAAGGATTTGCATAAAATTACTGATCCAGCTAAGGATGTCAATTTTTTGTTTAATCCTTCTATGAATAAGTCACATGTTGCTAGTATGGCTTTTAGATATAGAATTCCTGTAAAGACTATTCTTCATGTTACTAAAGAAGAAGCGCCTGATACTGATTATTCTTATGCAGCTCAGCCTACTGGAGTATTTGGTATTAACACTGTATGGAATGCAAGTAGTCATAGACAATCATTTAATTTAATAAAATCGCCTAATAATTTTGGTACGCAACTAAATAGCAAAGTGCATACAGATGGTTTTAAACATATAAGATGTTTTGATGATGGAACTTTAGATGATAAATTATTGCTAAAACCAGATATTGTAATTATATCTAGATATAATTTAGACACTGATGATATAACAGGTTTGATTAATTATTTGAATAATGGGGGGGTTGTTATAATGATGTCTGATCTAAATATGACAGGTATGGACAAAGTTCAATCATTTATGAATTCCTTGTTTGCCCGTAATAATATTGTGCCTAAAAATAATATAAATGGATATGGATCTTTATTAAAAATAAACCATACAGGTACTATAAATGATATGATCGTGAATGGACCATTTGGTAATCTAGAAGGAAAATATTGGGGTAATGACGCACATCACGTTACCCATTTGGATAATTTACCACTTGGCCTTGGTAGCAATGAAGCAACAACTTACAGTAATCCTCAGGCTGATAATGTAGCTCCTGAAGACCGTTCAACATCTTCTCCATCCATGTTTAAACATAATTCTAAAAGCCTATTTTGGATAGGAAATTCTACCTTTTTAAGAAGTCAAGCTAAAACAAGTTCTGGTATAAGTGTAAACGTCCAAAACGAATGGGGTAATTATCCATTTGCGATAAGTGAAACGTTTGAACCTATATCAAAGAAATATGGTTATAACTTAGGTTCTTTTAGAGATGTTGTTTTTAATAAAGGTATTGATTATAATTCTGAGGTTGATAATTCGGCATTATTTGGAAACTTAATGACATGGGCTCTATATCAATCAGAATTTTTCGGTATAAATTCTAATAGTAATTAGTTCTTTATTGAGAATAAGGACAAGAAATTATTTTATAAATGTCTTACATAAAGAATCCCGACATCTATTGATGTCGGGATTCTTTATGTAATCGTAACTTCTTATATTATTATACTTTTTTAACATGTTGTTTAACAAGTTATTTGAATCAAGACTTGTAAATATATCTTGATACATGTATATTAAAAGTTGATAAATATTTCGTTGAGGGTCGGAATTCCTCTTACTTTATCAACTAATAACTTAGTCTGCTGCTTCTAATTCGAATTCATAAAAATCAGCGGAATGAAATACTCCATTCTCAAAATATCTACAGTGGTATAAATTATATTCTTTGCTGTTTTCATGTTCAGCTACATCTAATATTTGCATTTTGATGTGTTTTCCGAAAGTTTTATGTTTTACAAATTTTTTAACTTTATACATTATAAGATCTCCTATTTTATTTTGTTATCAGAAGTCATTAACAAATACCTTGCATAAGTATAAAAACAAAAAAGCGATCTTTATCGATCGCTTTTTTGTTTTGTGTACCCAGCGCCGGAGTCGAACCGGCACATCCGAAGATATTGGTGTTTGAGACCAACGCGTCTACCAATTCCGCCAGCTGGGCATGCTGTTTTATTGTTTTGACAGTGCAAATATATAGCTAAAATCGATATATCCAAAAACTTTTTTTTAATAATGTTTAAACTACCTGATTATTAGATGTTAAAATATCTGATATTAATTATATCTCTTATAATGTAGAAAGGCTATGGTTACTAAATAACCATAGCCTTTCTTTAAATAGATTTAGATGCCAACTTAATGGGCACTTAATTGATTTTTCTTTTCTTCTGTGAAAGACGCTTCTAGATCAGCAAGTTTTTTCTTTCCATATGCAAACCTAGTGATTACATAAAACAGAACGGGCACGACAAAAATTGCAAAAAATGTTGCTGCCATCATACCTCCAAATACGGTCCAACCAATTGTTTGACGTGATATAGCGCCTGCTCCACTAGAAAGCATCAATGGTACAATACCTAATATGAAGGCTAATGAAGTCATTATGATGGGTCTTAGACGTAGTTTAACAGCGTCCAAAGTAGCATCTAATAGATTCATACCTATATCCACACGCTCTTTGGCAAACTCCACAATCAGAATCGCATTTTTGGCTGCCAAACCTATAATTGTTACTAGACCAATTTGTGCATAGATATTATTATCTAAGCTTGGGATAAGAACTAAGGTTAGCATTGCTCCGAAAATACCTAATGGAACGGAAAGAAGGATAGAGAAAGGAACAGACCAACTTTCATATAGTGACGCCAAAAGTAGGAATACAAATAGAATACATAATGCAAATATTTGTACTGTTTTAGAACCGGATTGTTTTTCTTGTAGTGACAATCCTGAAAATTGATAATCAAATCCAGCAGGCAGGGTTTGGGCTGCCACTTCTTCCAAAGCATTCAATACGTCTCCAGAACTGTAGCCAGGAGCAGCATTACCGGATAAATCTATACTTCTAAAAATATTATAGTGATTAATGATTGAAGGCATCGTTATCAATTCATATGAAACTAATGTACCCATTGGTACAGGTTGGCCATTTACATTTTTCACATATAGTTTATTAATATCATCTATATCCATTCTATAATCTACATCAGCCTGTGTTACTACACGGAAGTTACGGCCATATTTTGTAAAGTCATTTACATAGCTAGATCCCAAGTATGACGATATAGTTGAATATATACTTGAAATTGGAACTCCCATTCGTTTTGCTTGTTCACGGTTGACCGTCAATTTGTAGTTTGGTGAGTTGGAATTAAATAAAGTATAGGCCATTCCAATTTCTGGACGCTTATTAGCTTCAGCTAGGAAATTACCAACAACTGCTTCGAATTGTTTGATGTCAACGGTTTGTAAATCTTGAATCAGCATAGAAAAACCACCTGATGATCCCAATCCTGGAATTGCCGGAGGGGTTACTGCAAGTACACGTGCTTTAGGGTATTTCGCATATTTACCCATGATAGCTCCTGTTATTTCATTTGCTGTACGTTCACGCTCAGCCCAAGGTTTCAACGATACGAATAGGGAAGCTCCATTTGATTTGAAAGATCTGTTCAGAATGTTGATACCAGAAATAGCAGTTACATAATTAATCTCTGGAAAATCAGCTTTAAGTTCTTGCTCTAATTCTGCTAAAACTTCATTAGTCCGTTGTGCAGAAGCACCTTCAGGTAAAGTTACACCTGCAAAGAACATACCTCCATCTTCCGTTGGAATAAAACCAGTTGATTTCGTATTCAACATATATCCCGTACCGATAAATATACACAACAGTATGATTAGAACTAAGGTAGAAGCTTTAATAGCTTTTCTAACTCCATTAGAATAACGATAGGTTACTCTTTCAAACCATTGATTGAATCTAAAAAATAACTTATTTAATCCTTTAGAGTCTTTAGTAACCGTGGTTGGTTTTAATAGTAAAGTACATAATGCGGGTGTTAGTGAAAGCGCTATGAATGCAGATAGCATTACTGATACAGCAATGGTGATGGCAAATTGTTGATATAATTTACCTACCATACCTGGTATAAAGCCTACAGGAACGAATACAGCTGCTAAGATTAAAGCGATAGCAATAACCGGCGCTGTTATATCTTTCATCGCACGCATAGTCGCCTCTTTCGCCGACATTTTGTAATGATCTATATAATGCTGTACAGCTTCTACAACTACAATAGCATCATCTACCACAATACCAATAGCGAGTACAAAGGCAAGCATGGTCAAGTTGTTGATAGAGAAACCAAATAGAGTAAAGAATATAAATGTACCTACAATGGATACTGGGATGGCTAATACAGGTATTAATGTCGCTCTCCAGCTCTGTAAGAATATAAATACTACTAGGGTAACAAGAATAATAGCATCGCGTAATGTGTGAACTACGGAGTCAATAGAAGCGTTGACTACGGATACTGTTTCATAACCTACTACATAGTCTACACCAGAAGGGAATGATTCTTTTAATTTGTCCAGTGTTTCATAAATTCCATCAGCTGTTTGTACTGCATTACCACCAGGAGTTTGGTTGACCATCATACCAACTGAATTCATACCATTTACTTTAGTAGATGTCCCGTAATTAAATAATCCTAATTCAACTTTAGCTACATCTTTAAGTAATACAATCGAACCATCAGTACTTGTTTTTACGACAATGTTTTCAAAATCTTCAACCTCTGATAAATCAGAATCAGTTATGACAGGATATTCAAAGACGGTCGATGATTCTTGCGGGCTAGATCCCACTGCCCCCCCAGGTACACGTATGTTTTGTTCAGCAATTGCAGCTGATACATCCGCAGGGGTCATATTAAGATTGGCTAGTTTGTTAGCATCTAACCATACACGCATAGCAAACGGTTGACCGAATAGGGTTACGTCACCGACACCTTGTACACGCATAAGTGCATCTTTGACGTATAGGTTAGCATAGTTTGACAAAAATTTGTCATCACGTGTACCGTCAGGTGATACTAATGATACTAACATCAATATATCTGTATTAGCTTTACGTGTCGTAACACCTAGACGTCTTACAGCTTCTGGTAATGAAGGTTCTGCAATACCAACCCTGTTTTGTACGTCTAATGTAGCCACATCGATATCTGTACCTACCTCAAAGGTTACCGTGATCTGAGATTGTCCATTCGATGTACTATTTGATGACATATATATCATACCAGGAGTACCATTGATTTGACTCTCAATAGGGGTCGTAACGGTTTGTTCTACCGTTTGGGCATCGGCTCCTGTATAATTTGCAGTTACTGTAACTGTAGGAGGTGCGATGGAAGGGTATTGGGAAACGGGTAATGTAAACAGTGATATAGTGCCGATTACTGTAATTAGAATAGAAACTACTATCGCTGTTATAGGCCGTTTAATAAATACTTCTGAAATCATGTTTCTTTATTTAGCGTTATTAGCGCGAATTATTATTTTTTATCTGTTGTTTCTGCTTTTATTTCTGTCACTGTAGCACCTGGACGGATGGAAGCTACACCTTCAGTTACAATTTTATCACCGGTATTTAATCCAGATTTGATAATGACTTTGTCACCAATTTTATGACCTAGCGAGATTTGTTTAACCTCTACTTGGCTGCTATCGTTGACAGTATAAACGTTAAATACACCTAGTTGTTCGAATACTGCTTTGTATGGTATAACGACCTCTTCTTCTACAGAAGTAGTCTGTACGTTAAGCGTAGTATTCATACCAGCACGTAATAAATTGGAAGGGTTGGCAAATGCTGCTCTTACTTTTAATGTTCCTGTTTGGCTATCTACAGCTCTATCTATAGTAGCAATCTTTCCTGGTACTTCATAACGTGAGCCATCAGGTAATGTTGCGAATATTTGAGAACTAGCACCTTCTTGCTGTAGCTTAGTAAAAGTGCTTATATCTTTTTCGTTGATTTGAAATTCAACAGCAATAGGGTCAGTAGATGATACCGTGTTAAGTAGAGTTGTACCTGCGCTAACTAAAGCTCCAGTTCTAACTTGTGAGATACCAATTGTTCCTGAAAAAGGAGCGACGATAACTGAACGTTGTAAGTTTGTCAGTGCCGTTGTCAGTGCCGCTTCGGCTGATTGTACTTGGGCTTTTTGATTATTTAAATCAGTGTATGCATAGTCCAAAGTTTGCTTAGCTATGGCATCTTTATCTGATAATGTTTGATAACGTTGCAAATCTGTTTGTACGCGATCTAAGTTTGCTTTTGCAATAGCAAGGTTAGCTTTAGCTTGATCATAAGCCGCTTGATAGCGAGTTCTATCTATTTCATACAAACGTTGACCTTTAGATACTTTAGCTCCATCCGTCACGTATATGTTCGTTACATATCCAGTCACTTCTGCTCTCAGTTCTGTTTCAAGTAGGGGTACGACATAAGCTGGATAAGTTATCAATCCCGATACAATTTCTGTAGAGACTGTCGCCATGCCTACTGGAGTAGCGGCATTCATTTGTTGCGCTTGAGCGGCACCAGCCTTATTATCCTTGTTTCCACAAGATTGTTGAAATAATGCTGCACTAATTATTAAAGCGGCAAATAATGTATTTTTATTCATAATAAATATTTTCAGTGTAATGCTTGTTTATTTTGTATCAATAGTTCCTAATGCTTTTTGAATATCTAATTTGCTTGCAAGTACAGCATACAAGGCATTTAGATAATTAATTTGAGCAGTTTTTAAATTAGTTTCTGATGTCATCAGATCCAAATAACTTTTTACACCTGCATCGTATTGTAATTTTATAGTATTGTAGACCTCTTCAGAAAGCTCAATGTTTTCTTTTGCATTTTTCCAGTCATTTATATTCGAACTATAAGAAGCCATTGCAGCTGAATATTCAGTATTGATTTGATTGTGTAGATTCTCTACATCTAAGGTTAATCTACGTTCCATTAGCTCTGATTTTTTGATTTCTTGAATTCGTTTAGTTCCTGTAAACAATGGAAGCGTTAAATTCAAACCAACAGATGAGTTAGGAATATTGTTTTTGTAGAGTGTAGAGAAAGAATTGTCTCTATAATTCATAGCATAATTCGCATATGCCCCTACTTTAGGAAGAAATTTCCACTTTTGGTATTGCGTATTTAGACGTTGTATTTCCTTTTTATTTTGTAGCTGTTTGTACTCAACTCGATTAGCTATATTTAATGATTCTGTAGTATCAATCAAAATATTACTTTCTAGATTCTGACCAGCAAATGATAGTGACAGAGGTTGCTCCATAGGGATGGCCAAAAGCATTTTTAAGTAGTCATATTTATACTTTCTACTTTCACCTGCTGACTTTAGTTCAGCATTGGCATTATTTAGAGAAATTTGTGCTCTTTTGTAATCTGTTTTATCTACTAATCCAACTTCGTATCTTGCTTTTGCTTCAGTTAATTGACGTTGTAATCGAGCGATATTTTCATGAACTATTTTTATTTGTTCTTCTATAGTAAGAATATCATAATAAGCTTTACTAACACTTACAACAGTATTTATTTTAGTGTCTTCTACATTCAAGTTGTTACCTTGACGAATAAATTGTGCAGCTCTAGAGGCTTGAAATAATTCTGGGCTAATTATAGCTTGGTCGGCTTGAAAAGTTAATCCGCTATTATTTTTTTGTCCCATGGGTACATTCGCTCCATTGATATTTGCCGTTGGGAGTTGGAATGAATGCGATAATGTACCAGTGGCATTTAATTGAGGAAACCAGCCAGATAAGGCAGAAGCAATTTCTTTTTCTCCAATTTCTTGATCTATTCGCGCTTGTTTAAGTTCAATTTTGTTACGTAACGCATAATTAATTAAATCATCTAAGTTTGCATTTGCATGCAAAGCTGATTCTTGGGCCCATGTTTCTAATCCAATTAGTGTGCAAAAGGCTAATGTAAAAATACTCTTTATATTAAATCTCATTGTTTTGTTTTGATCCTTGCCAAATTATTTTAATTAATTCTTTTAAATTATTCTCGTCATATTCTACTCTTCTATTCAAAATAGACTTAGAAAAAGATACTGAAGTACCTATAAAAGCAGAAGTAAGAGTATACACATCAATTTTTCTGAGATGATTGTTGTTAATACCCTCCTGCAAAAAGTCTAAGAAATGATTTTGTTCGTATATTCCATCTCTATTATTACAATGTTCTAATTCAAAATAGGGAGAGTTATAAAATTGCTCCATGAAACTAAATATCACATCATTATGGATATTAAATTCAGTAATACGATAGAATACAAGTTCAAACTTCTTTTGATAAGAAATATTTTCATCTAGATTTTCGAAAATATATTGATGAATTTTATTCTTACAATAATTATATAATTCTAATATCAATACTTCTTTTGAAGGGAAGTAATGATAAATTGTACCAACAGCCACATCAGACTGCTTAGCGATCTGACTCATTGGTGTGCCATGAAATCCATTTTCTTTAATTAAAACTAAAGTATGTTGAAATATGCACTCTTTTTTATCTTTTAATTGAACGTTCATTCGGTTCCAAATATAGTAATTAGCTCAGTAAGGATAATGTCAAAATTTTGTTATATATACTGTCAATTTTAAAACAGTTGATCTTGCAATGATTTGGTGTTAAATAATTGTTAATTTTTTAGAAAATCCTTGACGGGTGTACTTTTTACACTTATATTTGTACTATCATAATTTAGGTTTATAATTGGTTAGTAAAGGTTTTCATTCTCCCCGTTTGAAAACCTTTCTTTTTTACGTACATGTCAATTATTCCTATATTTTCTTCTTTTAATACCTCTATAACGTCTTTTGTGTTACATCCATTTTCCATTCAATAGTGCCATGCTTGACTATTGTACTTTACTGTTAAATAAAAAAGGCGACTGTAGTTGTCGCCTTTAAAAAACTTTATTTGATTAATTTGTTTGGTGATAAGTGTTGATGCAATCAATTGGTAATATTGCATTTTTTTAATGCCTCATTAACTTCTGTTTTAGAGTATATGGAATCACTCTTTCCGAATGTAGTAGTTATATAGGTTAATATATAAGCTATATCCATTTCAGTAAGCTGGGGATTAGCAGGCATCAGTTGATTATATTTCTGGCCATGTACTGTGATTTTACCTTCAAGGCCATTTTTTATGATACAACTTAGAAATGCTCTGTTTTCTTCAAAATAATTATTATCTGTTAATGGGGGGTATAGTTTACCTAATCCTTCTCCTTTGCCACCATGACAATTCTGACAGTGTTGTGTATATAGTTTTTGACCATTCACAGCATACTGAGCGGTTTCAATGTTGAGATTAGAGTGGCAGGATGATAGGTAACTTAAAGCAATTATCATTATACCAACCAAAGGCAAGATTGTCTTTCGATTCAATTTATTTTTTGTATTCACTTAAGAGGATATCTATATCACCTAACATTTGTTTGACTTGTTCATCATTAGTTCCATCATATGTACCGCGTATATGTTTATCATGGTCTATGAGTACGAGATAACCTGTGTGATCATATCCTCCGGGTACTGAAGCATCTTCTTTAGTGTAAACTAAGTATTTGTCTGATAGACCATATATATCTGCTTTTGATCCCGTAACGAATTGCCATTGATTATTATCTACTCCAAGCTTATCGGCGTATGATTTCAGTACACTGGGTTGGTCATATTTGAAATCTATACTATGAGACAAGAATGATATTCTATCATCTCCTTTATATTTTTCATACGCTTTTAAGAGATTACGTTGCATCGTCGGACATATACTAGGACAGTGAGTAAAGAAGAAGTTGGCAACATATATTTTGTTGTCAAAATCTTTGTCTGTTAAGATTGCAGAATCTTGATTTAAGAACTTAAAAGAAGGTATTTTGGGATAAATAGTATCTATAATTGTTTTCCCGTCAATTTGTTTTTCAACCACTTCTCTTTCTCCAATAATCGGAAGCTTAGGTGAGTTTGATTGACACGAACTCGCAAGTATTCCTAAAAAGAAGGTTGATAAAAGAGTGTTAAGTTTCATCTTATTATTTAAAAGGAGCTAGTTTATTATTACTTTCTAGAGAAACATCTTCAAATTGTTTCTTCATTGCTTTAATTTTTACTAATTCTTCTTCTTGATAAGCTATATTAGTAGAATCTGGTGTATAATCTTTCATCCATGTCATCATATTATCTGTCGCAGATTCTAAATTAGATTTTAATTGTTCTAATTCTTGCCTTTTTTGCTCATCGATATTAGTTCCTAATAAAGAATCGATTTTTACGGTAGTGCGGTCGAATGTTCCTATTTGCGGCATTATTTCGTCATGTACTGCAATAGCTTCTTTACTTAATTCTTGAACACTGGTATCTTTTTGGTTGGTTTTTGATTCACAAGCACCTAAAAGAAATAGTGCTGATGCTGTTATATAGAAAAATTTTTTCATGATCATTATATAATATATATTATTCAATTATTTTTGATTCTCTTTGACGAAGTTTATTGATATCGAACTTTAAATTTCGGATATATATTTCGTTTTGGCAAACTGCACATTTAACTCCTTTTTTGTCATATATTTCTGTAGTGAATGTATGAACAATCTTACCGTTGTTTTTGATAGTTTCGTATGCATAATCCATTTCTTCATCCTTGAGGCGAACGGAAAAATGTAGATTAGTTCTTCCAGGCTTTAAATATTCAATTTTAGCTGATTTTAACCATGCTACAGTATGCTTCATTCCTTTTGCTTTTAGATATTGGTCTATAAGAATAGAATGTATCGGATCTAAAGAAGAAAAAATTGTTCCGCCAAAAACAGTTTTATTTGCATTTATATTTAGAAAGCTCTTAATTATAGTTACATCTATACCTTTAAATTCGGGGTGAATATTTTTAACCCATATTCGTTGAAACAAAAATGGTGGATAGGTTCGGAGTATCCATTTTAATGAAATAGGTGTTAATTTCATGTCACAAAAATACGATATATTTTGTGGGTTAAAGTCAGAAAATGGCAATATAAAGACATCATACTAAATTATGCTCGATAATTTAATAACGGGTTATTCTATTTATCGGGACATTTTTTGCAACGTTTACCACGTTTGTACTTTTTACAACATTTCTTTAAGTCATAACAAGAAAAGTCACCAAAAGGATTTATACCTTTTGGTGACTCATATAAATCACTCTTAGCAAGGAAATTATTTAACTCATTTTGCAAATCCATATTGCAAATATAGTTATTTAGAATTGTTTTAAATTATATTAAGTTTAACTTTTCTCTTAATTGTGTACAGATTTCATTTGTTGCTTCCTCTATGATTTTAGGGTCATCAGTATTATTTATTAATACTTTATCAACGCTTGAGCGGTAAGGTAGTAGATATTCATTGTAAGAGGGTACAACATGCTCTACCCATTTATACATGACATCGTCTCTGTCATACCCTCTTTCTACTAAGTCACGAGTTAGTCTACGTCTAAGTGCGACAGATTCCTCAGCATCTAAAAATATTCTATAATCTAGTATTTCATTAATTTCTGTGTAATGAAATATAAACAAACCTTCTACAATAAGTATGGGTGCTGGTTTTATTTCCAGCATTTTTGGTTTGATATTGGGATTGTTGAATGTATATTCTTCTTTTATTACGGTTTTTCCATCAAACAGATCTTTGATATGTTCATGAAATTTTGCACGATCTATTGAAGTAGGTAAATCGAAGTTATATAGTCTATTTTCTTCTTGCGTTTTAGTATTTGCAGGGATATAATAATCATCCTGAGAAATCAATGTAACTTGATCTTCTTTAAAATGATTTAGAAAGCTCTTTAAGAAAAATGTTTTTCCTGAACCACTACTTCCTGCAATCCCAATGACATAGGGTTTTTCCATTTACTTTTTATTTTTAGTCCAAAGGTACGCCATAGGCTAGTTCTACCTGAAATTTTTTGTCCAATACGCCTACTGATGCAGCTGCAGATTTTGATAATACTACAATTGCACCTTGTGTATCTTCATTATCCCCAAATTTGCCAACAACTTTTGCAAAAGTAACACTTTGGTTCATAGGATTAGTAATTTTTAAAATTGTTCCTATGGGAGCCGATTTGTGCAAAGCTAGACTAGTTTGTCCATCACCTTTAAGACTATCCAACCAAACGCCAACACCACGTTCTTTTTTTTCACGAATACCATATCTATTAGCTTTAAAAACAGCATCATCTATAGGTTGATTTTCTTCAATAATTTCTGGTAAGGCTGTTATTATTGGAGCTGGAGTCTCTGGAATCTCTTCTGCAAATGAGTTATGCTTTGGTATTTTTAAAATCATACCTTCGCGAAGGTTATTCGAAGTAAGATTGTTATATCTTTTTATTTCATCAACAGTTAATTGAAATCTTCTAGCAATAGAATATAAGGTTTCAGATTTTCCTACTTTATATTCTGTGATTTCCGCGCTATTGTTTGGCGTAGCAACAGTAGGAGTTTGGATTGTTACTTTCGTTTCTTGAGGTTTGACTACAGATGATTTGCCCCTAGGTATTTTTACTGTATCACCTACACGTAGTGATTTATTATTGTTGGCGGCTATTATCTCTTTGACAGGTAAAGAATAGATTCTACTCAATTGATAGTATGTTTGGCCAGATTCAAGTTTGTGAATGACAAATCTACTACCATTCACTATTTCATTTCCAATAGAGTCAAGTATTGCAGTGGGCTTATGAGGAACTACACTATTAGCTAATGATAGCTGAGGAGTGGTTAATCCAAGGCTTAATGCGATTAGAAATGATAGTGATAAATGCGATTTTATGGATTTATTATATTTCATTATTTACAATTATACTAAATACGTTATAATTTTTTGTTTAGTATCAGACAAAAAGAAAATATAGTTATTGACTGCAAAATAGGGTTGAAGGATTAATTTATTAAGATTATTTAACACATATTCATGGGTAAGTATCTCATTTTTAGAAGATAGAGATAATGATAGGACGTACTTTTCATCTTTTTTTGAGTGATATGACCAAATAAAAATGTCTTTTAAAGGTTGTACCCAAATTTGATCTTCATACTTGATATCTGACATAAATGCGGGTATTTTACCTTTATATGGTATTGGAATTTCTACCAAATTTGGATAGTCAGTAGTCTTTTCATCCATTGTTGTTTTTACCTTCCCATTCGAAATCGTTATGTAGTATAACAGTCCCGTGGGGATTGCACGATGTATGGCTATCACGGTATTTTTTTTAGCACATTGAAAAATATACTCTGCTAGATCAGCTATTATAGTTTGGGTAGGAAAGTGTATAATACGAATTCCAGACTGAACCGGACTTGAAGTGCCATATTTTTTAAGAATGAGATAATCTCCTTGTATTGAAGCTATAGTCCATTCCTTTTCATTAATTAGATAATTGTCTAATAAAGTGTGACCTTCAAATGAATAAATCGTGTAGGTGGGAAGTGTCGAATTCGGGTCCCTACTTTCTACTGCAATATTCTGACGTATACTATCGACTTCAATTTTCCATACCGGGAAGGGAAAAGATTTTTCAAATAATTTTTTAATCGTATATTTATTCATAAAATAGAAACCAAATATATGCTTGGCAAATTTATAAAATCAATTCTCTTCTTATTGATATCCTTTTGTTTTTTTACATTGAATGCACAAACTGTATTCAAAACATCATTAAGGGAGGATGTAGGTCCAAATGCTTGGCGTATTATTAAAAAATCGTATGATCTTGCTTTGAAAGAAAAGGCAGATTACTTTTTGATAGAAATGAACACTTTTGGAGGTGCAGTTAATTTTGCAGACTCTATACGTACGTTGTTGCTTAATTCTCCTATGGAGACCATTGTATATATTAATAATAATGCTGCATCTGCAGGAACTTTAATTTCTTTGGCTGCTGATCATATTTATATGCATTCGGGGTCTTCTATTGGAGCTGCTTCAGTCGTAGATAGCAAAGGGGAGGTGATGCCTGAGAAGTATCAGTCATATATGCGCGGTTTGATGAGAGCTACTGCAGAAGCAAAAGGGAGAGATCCCAAAATGGCTGAGGCTTTTGTAGATCCTTCAATATCCTTAAAAGAATATAAAGATGATGGACAAGTATTGACTTTTACATCTTCGGAAGCCGTCAAGGCTAACCTTGTTAATGGAGAAGTCAAAAAACTACAAGAAATTTATGATAATTTAGAAATTAAGCATGCTACTGAACGCAGTTATAATCTTACTTGGGTCGATCATATTATAGCATTTCTTATTAATCCATTTGTAAGTGGAATATTGATAATGGGAATTATTGCAGGTATTTATTTTGAACTGCAATCGCCAGGTATAGGATTTGCCCTAGGGGTGGCTATTCTATCTGCTATTTTATTTTTTGCTCCATTATACCTACAAGGATTAGCAGATAATTGGGAGATTGCTTTGTTTATTATCGGTGTTATTTTATTAGCTTTAGAGATACTCGTGATCCCTGGGTTTGGTATAGCTGGAATATTAGGAATTATCTTCGTACTTTGTGGACTGGCTTTTTCTATGTTAGCGAATGATTTTTTGGATTTTAAAATTTCTCAACCTGGTCTACTTATGAATTCATTTTTGGTAGTTGTATCTGCCATGTTTTTTACCGTAATTTTAATAATTGCTTTTGGAAAGAATCTGTTGCGATCGTCAGTATTTACACGGTTAGTGTTAAAAGATGAGCAATTAGCATCTACAGGATATACTTCTGGTATTATTAAATCTGATATGAAAGATAAAATAGGCATTTCAAAGACCGTATTGAGACCTTCTGGTAAAATTGAGATTGAAGGTGTGTGGTATGATGCGGTCGCATTAGGAGGTTTTATTGATGCAGGACAACAAGTCATTGTGGAGAAACACGAAAATTATAATTTATTTGTACGTGTCGTAGAGGATAGTATTTGAATAAATCATAAATAATAATAGACCATCCAAATTTAGGATATCTTTGTATTTGCAGTGCTGCATTTGTTTTTCAAATACCTATATATTTCAATTTGAGACTGAAAAGGAGGTTTGTTATTTTTCACATATTCATTTGATAATTTGTTGTCCAGTATTCTAGCTTTTACATTACCATTCAACTGAATTTTTAACATATCAAGTAATTCTGCCTTCAATTCTTCATCGTGAATTTGAACAGCAGCTTCGATTCTGTGATCTAAATTCCGTGGCATCCAATCTGCAGAAGAGATATATGTTGATTCAAGACCTTTATTGAAAAAATACATAACACGAGCATGTTCTAAGTATTCATCTACAATGCTAATGGCATGGATTGGTTGAGTAAATGATTTTTGATTTAATGCGCAGAAGATACTTCTAATAATCATTTCTACCTTGACGCCCGCTTTAGAGGCTTCGTATATTTTTTTTATTATTTCTTTATCGCTGAGAGAATTGATTTTTATGATCATATGTGCTTTTCTCCCTTCCCGAGCTTCATTTATTTCCGCATCAATATGTTCAATAATATAGTTACGCATTTGAGTGGGACATACCACAAGACCTTTTTCTGTATTTGTATTTAAGCTGTTAATTAAATCGGCACTAGGTTTTTTAAGAGTATTGAATATTTTGTTGATATCGGCCATTATTACTCTATTACTAGTCATCAAGCAATAATCACCGTAAATCTTCGCTGTTTTTTCATTAAGGTTGCCTGTACTAACAAAGCCATATTGAATGGTTTGATTATTTAGACGCTTTTTAATAACACATAACTTCGCATGTACTTTTTTATTAGACAATCCTATTAACACCTCGATACCTTCCATTTCAAAACGTTCTTTCCACTCTAGGTTATGTGATTCGTCAAACCGAGCTCTTAGCTCAAGCATTACTGTAACTTGTTTGCCGTTTCGCGCGGCATTTATTAAAGCATTTCCAATTTTTGAGTTAGTTGCTAACCTATAGGCAGTGATTTGAATAGTTAATACATTCGGATCCATAGCAGCTTCACGCAATAAATTGATTACATGAACAAAACTATGATAAGGAAAGGATAGTAAGATGTCTTTTTGGGTTATAACGTCAGTTACTCGTGCGTGAGTAGCAAGTTCAGGATGTAGGAAAGAAGTGCGCTCAAGTTGTTTATGTTGTTTGAATACCTCTGGAAAATTCATGAAGTCTTTAAAATTATGAATTTTAGATCCTGGTATTATACCTCCTTTTTTTGCAATATTTAATTTTTTAATCAAGAAATTTACGAGCCCTTTGTCCATCTCGTGGTCAAATAAGAATCTTGTAGGTTTTCCTTTTCGTCTATTTTTGACTGCTTTAGCAATTTTTTCAGCTAAACCTACGCGGATGTCATTATCTAAATCGAATTCCGCATCTTTGGTGATTTTAAATGCGTGGGCATTGAATTTGTCAAAACCAAAGTAAGAGAAAATATAAGGAAGATTAAACTTAATTATATCTTCTAAAAGCATGACATGTACTTCTTTATCTGGAGAAGGCAAAATTACAAATCTCCCAATCTGAGTGGTGGGGATTTCTATTATTGCATACTTATTTTGCTGTTGAGCATCATCTTTGCGCATGGATATCCCTAAGTATAGTGACTTATCACGTAAATAGGGCATATTTTTAGTCTCATCGAGTAATAATGGAATTACATTAGACGCGACCTCGTCTTCATAGTATTCTTTGATAAATTGTTGCTGATCAGCAGTGAGTGATTTACATGTTTTAATAAATACGGATTCTTTAGCCATTTCTTTTTGGACATCCAACCATATACGTCCAAAAAGCTTTTGTTGCTTTATTACAATTGCATGTATTTGTTCAAGAATTAACTGTGGATTTTCGAAAAAAATATCTTTCGCTTCTTTATGATCTAAAACTAAGGCTCGTTTAAGACCTGCCACTCTTACTCGAAAGAATTCATCTAAATTATTAGAAAAAATAGCAAGAAATTTTATTCTAGAAGATGTAGGAACTGTAGGGTCAGCAGCTTCTTGTAAAACTCTTCCATTAAAACTTAACCAACTGATGTCTCTAGGAATAAATTTTTGTGCCATAATTTAATGTAATTGATTGAAAAAGAATTGTATGTAATTTGTTATTCTCCCGCTATCAAATGAATTTATTACTTAGAACCAGTCCGTTTTACGATTTGTACTGCTTCATACTTCTCCACATCGTAATAGGGTGGTTCAACTTTAACTTCGGTAGGAAAAGGTTTGTTTTTGTCAAAAAAGAAAATCCTTGTCATACTGTTATAATCATTGGTAGGAAATAAATCTGCAGCATCATCATATTGTGCATTGTTTAAGTCGCCCACTGTTACAGCATAAACACGAACTATACCTCCTTTATTTTGTTCATTTCTAGCAAAAGCTACTTCTTCAAATTGTCCCGGAATATCCTTTAAGCTTGGTTGACTGAATGAGTCGTAAATAAGATAGCTTAAAAGTAAAATTATAGGTATGGCTATAAACCATACCTTTTTTTTTGTTTTCATGTTAGATTCTATAGCGTAATAGAGATACCCAAAAGTTTATAAAAGTCTTTTAAAATTGCTTGGTGTCCTGGCCAAGCCGGCGAAGTGACTAAATTGCCATCAACAATAGATTGATCTGCAGGAATATTTTTCCATGTACCTCCAGCTAATTCAATGTCTGGTCCTACAGCTACATAAGCAGTTAGTGTACGTCCCTCTAAAACTTTTGCTGTTGTTAGTACTTGGATACCGTGACAAATTGCAGCTACTGGTTTGTTTTTCTCGAAAAAGTGTTTAACAATTTCTATTACACGATTATTCAGACGTATATATTCTGCCGAACGACCTCCTGCGATATATAAACCATCATATTCCTCGGGGTTTATTTTGTCAAAGTCTTTGTTGATTGCGAAATCGTGACCACGAAGCTCATGATAAGTTTGAAAGCCTACAAAATCGTGTATCGCAGTAGCGACTGTGTCTCCTTTGTTTTTATCGGGAGCTACTGCATCTACTTCAATTCCTATTGAGCCCATTGCCTGAAATGGTACCATTGCTTCATAATCTTCTACGAAGTCACCAACTAGTAGTAATACTTTTTTTGCCATAATATATTGCTTTTTTTTAGTTTACTTTCAAAGAGTTATTTATAATAATATGTTTCATCAAATTATGATGATAACCGTGCAGCCATTTTGCGTTTGGAGCTTCTGACTTTTGCTTCTAATTGACTTCTTAAAAGATTATTTGTAATACCTTTGCCGTCTTCAAAATTTTCTTGAAACGTAGGAAGTGAAAATGTTTCAAGAACTTCAGCACCATCAAAAGGCATCCTATCTGCAGCTATCTGGAGTACTGATTGTCCACCCCTACTGCCAGGACTGGTAGCTAATAAAAATACCGCTTTATTTTGATATGGCTTTCTATTCGGAATACGTGATACCCAATCGATAATATTTTTGTAAGAAGCGTTGTAATTACCATTATTTTCAGCAAATGAAATAAGAATTAAATCTGCCCAATCAATCTTATTTGCAAAATCAATTGCTTGTTGCGGTACCCCATGTTCAACTTCATAATGTTTACTATATATAGGCATTTCATAGTCATTGAGGTCGATAATCTCTTTTTGATCATCAATCTCTTTGTAATATTTACTTACGCTTGTAACAAACTTTTTATTTATCGAGTCTTTGCTATTGCTCGCGCCAAAGATTAATATTTTCATATTGTCAATTTACGAAAAAGAAATACTTTATAATAATTTATAATAAGTTTCTTGTTAAATTCTTTTGATAGGTAATCTTCTTTGAATTATTTTGCAGCTAGTCCGTTGTATACCATTTTATACATATCAAATCCTTTAGCCCAATAGTCCTTGTGACGTTCCAAGAGTTTAAAACCTTGCTTTTGATAGAATTCAAAAGCATGTTGCGATGTACGAACAATAATGGACTTTATATTTTTTTTATTATCGATTACTTCCAGTCTATGCTTCATGAGTAAGGCACCAATTCCTTGCTTTTGGTATGGGATGTCCACAATATCCCAACTGATATTTGCTAATTGTCTATCTCTATCATAATTAATACCACCAGCAGCGATAATATTATCATTTAATATGGCAACGTAATAGTCTTGAATTTTTTCATTAATATAGATTTCATAATCATCTATCTCCGTTTCAGCAAAGTATTTCGGTACATTGTTTTTTAAGATTTGAACCAGTTTGTCTTTGTCTTCTACTTTAAATTTTCTAATTATAATTTCTTCTTTCATAATCCTTATGGTTTCACAAAAGATAGTTAAAAAGGATAATATTTCAAAATATTATCCTTTTAACCCTATGTCGGTTTAAAAGTGATAAGCCACACCTATATTTCCGAAAATATTATACATTTTGAATGATATTGATTCAAAATTTTTATTAAATAGTGGATTGTTTGCCATTGTCACATCAAAGAATGCTCTGAAGTTTGATTTTGTTTTTAATTCGGCACCCAATTGATTTCCCCATTGAAAGGAGTTAATTTCATTGGAAAAGTCATACAAACCCTGAGAATCTCCTTCAAAAGGTGTTGGCTCTCCAATAGGTGATCCTTCACGAAACATACCTTCTGAGATATATCCTGAAAACGATTTATTTGCGATTGTTGACGCATAAAAGCCACCGTAAATATTCCATTGTTTTGATACGTTCCATACAAAAAGAATGGGAATTGTAAAATAGTAATTACCCATTTCGGTGACTACGTGTCCTGTAAAGTACCCCTTAGTTTGGGCTCCACTATCATCTTCTATTTGAGTATAGTAGTTTTTGACACGTGCACGAGTTTTCATACCGCGTCCTTCATATTTTAGACCAACACGGATTCCCATATTATTTTTTTGGTTTATCCATTTTGTAGCATTCATCTCTAGACCGAGGATATGCGTAGGCTTGAAGCTTTCTATTTCTCTAATTTGTGCAGGTATACTCCTTGGAGAAGCGCCTCCTACACTTAGTTGAAGTCGAGCTTGGTATTCTATGTTGTCATGGAAAAAAGAATTTTCTCTTGGCTTAGCACTATTCATATTTTGGGCAATACATATATTACACGAAAAAAAATAGCATACCCCTAATAGGGCGGTGAAAATAAACTTCATATACTTAATTGTAAATTAATTCAACATTATCAACTATAAGAGTACTGCCGATAGCACCTGTAAAGCGAGCACCATCAATGCTTGATGTCATGACTATAGCTAGTACATATTCTTTTGTAGGGTCAAATGTTTTTCCAGGTACGAGTTCAAAAGGGAAGTTAATTTCACGCCAAGTGTCCGTTGCTAACCTATCTTTTGCAGGTATACGAGCGATAGCTACATTTCTAGGGTCTTTAAAGTCATGATCTCCATACAAAAAATTGTCTTTGCTTCTTGATTCAAAAAGTATAGCGTAAATATCGAAAGAATCTACTACGTTGGGTACCACTTTAAAATCTTGATTACGTACTTCAGGACCTGGTTTGTATTTATAATATGCACGAACAGATTTTGGAAGATCTCCAGTATAAGGTAGTCCAAATTTTGTGGATTTTAAGGTGTTTAATAAATTTATTTTGAAACTACCTAAAAATAGATTGCCTGCAGCTATGGGGTTCCCAGTAGCAGCAGCAAAACTACTAGTGTATACTGTTTGTAATTTAGCGGCTTGTCCATTTATACCTTCACCTACAGTAGTTGGGTAGTCATTAGGTGGTTTATCTCCAGCGACAGTGACATAGCCAGGGTTCCCACTTGCCCAATCATAGACTTTGTTGCCAGTAGTTCCTATAGTGTAGAATCGATAGTAGCGATCTTTATCTGTTAATTCGGCGTGATTAAAAGAGTAAATAGTACTTAGTTCATCTTTATTAAAGGTAATGGTATAAGCTTTTTTCCATCGGGGATCCTGTGCTGTAACAGTTGAAATTTGAGTTTGTGTATAATCTCTGATTGTTCCATTGATAGGGTCGATAGTCGCATTTTTGGAAATTGTAAATGTAGGTGCTTGTTTCGTGACGTCTACATTTGACTTTACTCTGAACTCCACAGAAGTATTAGTTATGATTGGATCCGTTGTGAGATATTCCGCAGGAATATAGGCGTCTAAAATGTCGGCGTCAGTATCCAATTCTTCAGGTTTTATACAAGAAGATAAGAGAATTGGAATGATAAAGAGAATATAAGATTTTTTTATTAGCATGAGTGTCTATTGATAATTGTAATATGCATATTTAATAGATAGAAACAAAAAAAGTAGAATTTAGTTTTTATGAAATAGTCCAGATATATTATTTTTCAATAAATGTCTAATAGCCATGATTGTATTCAAAAAAAGGTTCTTTCCGATTAAGGAAAGAACCTTTTTATTTATATAATTTTATAAACGTTTATTCTTTATTCTTGTTTAAAAAAACAAACTTACCATCAAATACATCTAATTGAATAACAGCATCAGAGGTTACTTTTCCTGCTAATATTTCTTTTGACAGCTCATTTAGAATTCGTTTTTGAATTACTCTCTTAAGGGGTCTTGCTCCATATATTGGATCATAACCAAGCTGTGCAAGCCAATCTAAAGCTTCATCAGTAGCCGAAATAAAAATATTTTGTTCAGACAATTGTTTCGTTATGTTATGGAATTGCATTTTTACAATCTCTCCAATTTCACTTCTGCTTAATGGCGTGAACATAATGATTTCGTCAATCCGATTTAAAAACTCTGGACGTATTGTTTTTTGAAGTAATTCAAAGACTTCATCTTTAGTTTTGGCTACTATTAGTTCTTTATTTTCGTCCGTTAATTGTCCGAAATTTTCTTGAATAATATGTGAGCCCGTATTAGACGTCATAATTACAATCGTATTCTTAAAGTTTACGACACGTCCCTTATTATCAGTAAGGTGGCCATCATCTAATACTTGTAACAAGATATTAAATACATCTGGGTGAGCTTTTTCTATTTCATCTAATAGAACTACCGAATACGGTCTGCGGCGTACAGCTTCTGTCAATTGTCCACCTTCATCATAACCTACATAACCTGGAGGCGCTCCAATAAGGCGAGAAACAGCATGACGTTCTTGATATTCAGACATGTCTATTCTCACAAGAGCTTGCTCGTCGTCAAATAAGAATTCCGCTAATGCCTTTGCTAGCTCAGTTTTACCAACTCCAGTTGTTCCCAAAAATATAAAAGATCCAATTGGTCGCTTAGCATCACTTAGTCCAGCACGAGATCTCCGTATGGCATCTGATATAGCAGCGATAGCTTCTTCTTGACCAGCTACACGTTTGTGAAGTTCTTCTTCTAGATTCAATAATTTTTCACGTTCAGATTGTACCATTTTGTTGACTGGAATTCCAGTCCAACGCGACACCACATCTGCTATATCTTCTGATGTAACTTCTTCTTTAAGCATTCGAGAGCTTTGTTGCTTTTCGTTTAATTCAATTTTTAAGCGTTCGACATGATCTTGCGCTTCTTTGATTTTGCCATAGCGCAATTCAGCTACCTTGCCATAATCTCCAGCACGTTCGGCTTGTTCAGCTTCTAGTTTATAGTTCTCGATATTTTGAACTTCCTGATTGACACGGTCAACAAGTGTTTTTTCAGATTGCCAAGCCGCTTTAAGAGAGTCACGTTCGTTAGATAGATTAGCAATAGTTTCAGAAAGTTCGGCTACTTTTTTATCATCTTTTTCACGTTTAATAGCTTCACGTTCAATTTCTAATTGCATTATTCTTCGATCAAGCTCATCTACAGCTTCTGGCACAGAATCCATTTCTAAGCGCAGCTTTGATGCAGCCTCATCAATTAAGTCAATCGCTTTATCGGGTAAAAAACGATCAGTAATATAGCGTTGTGATAATTCTACCGCAGCAATAATAGACTCGTCAAGAATACGTACTTTATGATGAGTTTCATACCGTTCTTTTAGACCTCTTAGTATAGATATTGCATCTTGGGCGTCAGGTTCTTCAACCATTACTTTTTGGAAACGACGTTCTAAAGCCTTGTCTTTTTCAAAATACTTTTGGTATTCGTTTAGTGTAGTTGCACCTATTGCACGTAACTCTCCCCGAGCTAAAGCGGGTTTTAAAATGTTAGCTGCATCCATAGCGCCTTCTCCACCACCAGCACCTACAAGTGTGTGAATCTCGTCAATAAAAAGAATGATTTCTCCGTCAGAGTCAGACACTTCTTTTACGACTGCTTTTAATCGTTCCTCGAATTCACCTTTATATTTTGCTCCAGCAATTAAAGCACCCATATCTAAGGAGAATACAGTTTTAGACTTTAAGTTTTCAGGAGCATCACCTTTTATAATACGGTGAGCAATACCTTCAGCAATAGCTGTTTTACCTACTCCAGGTTCTCCTACTAAAATTGGATTATTTTTGGTTCGACGAGATAATATTTGCATTACTCGGCGAATTTCTTCATCGCGTCCAATTACTGGGTCTAATTTGCCTGATTCAGCAAATTCGTTTAGATTACGTGCATATTTTTCTAGCGCGTTGTATGTTGCTTCTGCGTTTTGATCTGTCACTCTTCTATTTCCTCTAAGTTCCTTAATTGCTTTTATTAAATCTTTCTCATTTACTCCCTGATCTTTTAAAAGGGAGGATGTTTTGTCATTAGCCGACAACAAAGCCAACAAAATCTGTTCAATAGATACAAATTCATCATTAAAATCCTTTAAAAAACTCTGTGCCTTTTGCAGAACAGTAGTGCTATTGTTGCTTAGATATACGTTTGAATTAGATACTTTTGGTAGAGCATCAATTTGTTTGTCTACTTCTGAAGATATATAATTAATGTTAGCGTTTAACTTTTTTAATAAATGGCTAATTACATTTTCATCTACTGTTAGTAGTGCTTTTAATATATGAGCAGGCTCTATTACTTGCTGTTGATTTGCTGAAGCAATCTCAGAAGCTTTTTGAATAGTTTCTTGCGCTTTGATTGTGTAATTGTTAAAATTCATAGGTATTTATTTATCCATTTAAATCTTATCAATATATAAACAAAGTTTATGCCTAAGTGTTTTGTTAAATTTTAGTCTGAAATTTTGTCGCTTTCGATAATTTGTGATGACAAAATTTCCGACGCCATTTATTTATTATTTTTTTTGTAATTGATTTACAAGTTGTTGTTTTTTTTGGTTTTTAATTATTTGATAATTATAGTTAATATGTCGATATTTGCATCGCATTCCTGATAAGGTGATGCCTCCTTAGCTCAGCTGGTAGAGCAACTGACTTGTAATCAGTAGGTCATTGGTTCGATTCCGATAGGAGGCTCAAAAAATATAATTTAGTAATGCCTCCTTAGCTCAGCTGGTAGAGCAACTGACTTGTAATCAGTAGGTCATTGGTTCGATTCCGATAGGAGGCTCAAAAAATATAATTTAGTAATGCCTCCTTAGCTCAGCTGGTAGAGCAACTGACTTGTAATCAGTAGGTCATTGGTTCGATTCCGATAGGAGGCTCAAAAAAGTCCAATCAATTGATTGGACTTTTTTGGTATTATAAAACTTATATTAGTGTTATTTAATAGGAGTGCCCTCCGCATTAGCAACCACTACATCGATTTGAACTAAAGCATCGCTTAATAAATTGGTAACTCCTACGACTCTTCTAGCAGGAGTTCCATCCGTGAAGAAGTTAGTATACACTTCGTTTAAGGCATCCATGTCTGTAATGTTTTTAAGATATATATTTACTTTTACTACATCTTCCATTACGTGATCGATACTTTCTATTATTGTTTTTATGTTATTTAAACATTGGGTTACCTGTTCTTTGATCCCTCCAGAAACGAGTTTGCCAGTTTTTACATCAATGGGTAATTGGGCTGAAATGTGGTTATAATGTGAGAATGCTACTGTTTGGGTAGATAGTGTACACAGTGGTGCTTCATTTGTGTTTTTTGCCCAAATTACGATACCATGTCTATCCTCTATAGCTTGAGGAGGTGTGTACCATCTCCATGTGATACTACTGCTTCAATTTGAACTTATGCATGCATAGGTAATCCTGAAGCTTCAACGATTGTTCTTGCAGGAAAGTAAGATACTGATCTGGCTATTGCCGAATCTGGAAAGAAGGTTGCATATCCTTCATTTACTGCATCTATATCAGATAAGTTTTTAACGAATATAGTTGTTTTTACTATGTCATCAAAAGGAACGTCAATGCTATTTAGAATGGCTTTAATGTTTTTTAAACATTGTATAGTTTGTTCCTTAACCCCACCAATGACAAGGCGACCTGTTGTGGGGTCAATAGGTAATTGAGCTGTTAAGTTATTGTAATGTGAGAACGCCACTGTTTGAGTGGACAATTCACTTACAGGTGCATTCGTAGTGTTGTTGGTCAATTTTATAATATTACCTGATTGAGGAGCTTCTGGCACAGTGCCCTCGCCATTAGATAATAATACTTCTACTTGTATCAAAGCATTCATTGGTAGAGCATTCACGGCTACAGTTGTTCTTGTAGGTAGATAAGTAGCGAAGAATGATTTGTAAACATTATCTACGATATCTGTATCTTTAATGTTAGTAATAAATATTGTCACTCTGACGATATCTGACATTCTATGATTTATATTATCTATTACAGCCTTTATATTTTTAAAACATTGTTCAGTCTGTTCTTTAATACCTCCGGCTACCATAATTCCTGTTTCAGGGTTTATTGGTAATTGAGCAGATAAATTATTGTAGTGCGAAAATGCTACTGTTGTTGAATAAAGACCTTTGTACTGAGGTGCCTGTTCTGTATTTCTAGCTAATACTTTATTTAATTTTGTTGAACTCATTTCTTTGACTTTTAAAGAGTTTGTCATATTTAATTGTAATCTCTATGTAAAGTAAGTCTTACATAAGACCGTTTCAAAAGTAGAGAAAAGACAAGGGGTAAAACAAATGTGAATCCTCGAAAATAGCTAGAATAACCTTTTTTGAAAAGAGAATTCAAGATTTAGTACATAATTAAAGTGTTCTTTTTGAAATTTTAGAGAGTGATTTATACTATTATTATAAATCAATGGAACTACATATGGCTATTGTAATAAACAAAAAAGCCTTTTCTATTAGAAAAGGCTTTTTTGTGGTGCCAGCTGGATTCGAACCAGCGACACAAGGATTTTCAGTCCTTTGCTCTACCAACTGAGCTATGGCACCTGTTGCTTACAACGATACAAATATAGAATTATCATGTATTAAAACAAAAATATTTTCGCTTAAAATATATAATGTCTTTTTAGTGAGATAAATAAAAATAATTATCATTTGAGTTTTTAATGAGGTTTCTTAGTTTGAACATCTCAATCGTTAAATTTTTGAATTAGTTATGATGATTATAATGGCTTAGGTACGCTTCCAGCAATTGCATTTGATAAACGAAATAGGATTATAATATCTTTATAGCTAATATCTGAAAAGTAGCTTTATTAAAACTATAATTCAATTCTTTATCCCAATATTTTTAGTAAAAATTAGTTTGAATAAAAGTTTTTTTTGTTGAAAATAAGTGTTAATTTGACATTAATTGTTTGTGGCATACAATCCTAGTGTGTCAAGTTATAAACCATAAATACAAGCTATATATGAATGCACATCATGTAGTGAAGGTGGGGGGGGTACGGAGTCCACTAAGGATCAATATTAAGTATATAATTCAACACGTTATGATTGTTTCACGTTTAATGGTCGTGATAAGTACTATCTCATTGAAAAGATGTTTATAAATCTTTTAAAAAACGCACTAGCGATAACCTAAATAGTTTGAAGGCGTTTTTCTATAGGATTACTGTAAACGAAGCCTTTACTAATTAATTAAAACCAATAATTATATGAAACTAACTAAATATTTGTTAATAGCAGCAACCGCTTTTCAAAGTTTAAGTTTTGCTGCAGCTCAAGAAAAAACTATTGTAGTTGATGTGAATACTAAAACTGCCGATATAAATAAAAATATGTGGGGTGTTTTTTTTGAAGATATTAATATGGGAGCTGACGGTGGGATTTATGCAGAACTGGTAAAAAATAGATCATTTGAATTCTTTAGACCGACGATGGGGTGGAAAAATCTTGGACCTGTAGAAGAAGCAAACTATTTGATCTTAAATCGACAAAATAAGCATGCATCAAACCCTCGGTATCTTCAAGTTTCAAAAGATAAAGCTACACCGATAGGCTTACTTAATGAAGGGTTTAGAGGAATGGGAGTGAAGGAAGGACTTACATACGATTTTTCAGTGTTATATCGTCAATCTAAAGAAGGTATAAAGCTCAAAATAGAACTAATAGACAGTTCAAATCAAGTGATTGGCTCTACAGTATTAAACCCATCTATAGCTGATGGGCAGTGGCATAGTCAAGAAGTTAGTTTCAAAGCTACGAAGACAGACCCAAAGGCGAAGTTGCAGGTATGGTTTGAAGGCAAAGGTTCACTTGATTTGGATATGATTTCTTTATTTCCTTCAGACACATGGAAGGCACGTAAAAAGGGATTACGTGCAGATATGGTACAAGTTTTAGCTGATTTGAAGCCTGGTTTTTTACGTTTTCCTGGAGGATGTATTGTTGAAGGTTATGATTTGGCACAACGATTTCAATGGAAGAAAACTGTAGGTCCGATTGAACAGAGACAACTTATTGTGAATCGTTGGAACTCTGAATTCGCACATCGCTTAACTCCCGATTATTTTCAAACTTTTGGACTTGGTTTTTTTGAATATTTCCAACTTGCTGAAGACATAGGAGCTGAGCCATTGCCTATTATTAATTGTGGAATGGCATGTCAGTTTAATTCTGGCGAAGTGGTACCTTTAAATGAATTAGATGAGTATGTTCAAGATGCATTGGATTTAATAGAATTTGCTAATGGTAGTGTAGATACAAAGTGGGGCAAATTAAGAGCTTCTATGGGGCATCCTGAATCATTCAATTTAAAGATGATTGGTATAGGAAATGAGAATTGGGGACCTCAGTATATTGAAAGACTCAAAATATTTCAAAATATTATTAAAAAAGAATATCCTGAAATTGAAATCATTGCTAGTTCAGGAACAGACCCAGAAGGCGAACGATTTGAATTCTTAGATAAAGAATTACGAGCTATGAATATTGATATAATTGATGAACATTTTTATAGAAATCCAGAATGGTTTTTGACTAATGCTAATCGTTATGATAATTATGATAGAAATACATCCAAGATATTTGCCGGCGAATATGCTTCGCACAGTAAAAATAGTACTAAACCAGAATATAAGAACAACTGGGAAGCTGCATTATCAGAAGCTGCTTTTTTGACTGGAGTAGAACGAAATGCTGATGTTGTTCAATTAGCTTCATATGCTCCTTTATTTGCTCATATTGATGGTTGGCAATGGACACCAGATTTGATATGGGTAGATAATCTTTCTGTTTATTTGACACCAAGCTATTATGTCCAAAAAATGTTTAGTACGAATAAAGGATCCCACGTTGTCGAGTTGAATTTAGAGGGTAAATCGGTTACGGGGCAAGATGGACTATACAGCTCGGCGGTAATAGATGACGATACTAAAGAACTTATTGTGAAGTTAGTTAATATCAATAAAGATTCAGAGCTAATAGCAATTGACTTGAAAGGGATTAAAAAGTCACAGGGAAATACAACAATAACTACGCTTCGACATGAAGATCCATTAGCATTTAATGAAGTGGGTAAAATACCAAATGTGGTACCGTCCATGAAAGAGTTGAGTTATAAATCTAGAAAGTTAATTCTTGATGTTGAAGGGCAATCTTTTAATGTAATTCGAATAAAGCTTTAAAAAGACTATGCTCTGAAACTCTATTTATATAGTTTCCATGTGAATCCAGAATCATTTACGTAACGCCGTCAAGATGCTAGAAAATGATTTAATCAATTTTAAATAAATTCATTGTATTAAGAAAATTCGATATGTTTAATTTTTTCTCAATAACAAGTACAAAAATAATAAGTGTCGTCGCTTTTATCCTTTTTTCAGTTACTGTTTCGTTTGGACAGGAGTACAAGTACGGCCCTGTTGATAAGGATTATGTAGGGTATTTATTTACCTATTTTAAAGGAAATGCGGTTGCCGATGAAGCAGTTTGCTATGCAATAAGTACTGACGGCCTCCATTTTAAGGCACTCAATAATAATAAACCTGTGCTAAATTCTAGCGAAATTAGTATTACTGGCGGTGTAAGAGATCCCCATATTTTAAGAAGGGATGATGGTAAGGGCTTTTATATGGTCTTAACAGATATGACTTCTTCAAAAGGGTGGGATTCTAATAGAGCAATGATTCTCTTGAAATCAGAAGATTTGATCAATTGGAAGCATTCTAATATAGAAATTCAAAAGAGATTTGAAGGTCATGACGATTTAAAACGCGTATGGGCTCCGCAAACAATTTTTGATGAATCTACTGGTAAGTATATGGTATATTGGTCTATGCAACATGGAGATGGTCCTGATATTATCTACTATTCGTATGCTAACGCTGATTTTTCGGATTTAGAATCAGAGCCCAAACCATTATTTATTCCTAAGAACAAAAAATCCTGTATAGATGGTGATATTATTAAGAAAAACGGATTGTATTACCTGTTTTATAAGACAGAAGGACATGGTAATGGATTGAAACTCGCCATAACAGATTCTTTAACTTCAGGTAAATGGATTGAACAACCAGGTTATAAGCAGCAGACGAATGATGCTGTGGAGGGTTCGAGTATTTTTAAAATTAATCACTCCGATAATTATATCTTGATGTATGATGTATATGGAAAAGGACGTTATGACTTTTGTGAAAGTACTGATTTGGATAGGTTTCATTTGATTGATCAAAAAGTTACTATGGACTTTCACCCAAGACATGGTTCTATTATTCCTTTAACCCGTTCCGAGTTAATTGCATTGACGGAGAAATGGGGTAGACCTGAAGGGATAGAAATTCCTCAAATGAATAATCCAGTTTTGGAAGGATATTATGCAGATCCAGATATTATTTACTCCTACAAAAACAAAAAATATTATATGTACCCTACAAGCGATGGATTTGATGGCTGGGGCGGATATTATTTCAAGACATTTTCTTCTCCCGACTTAAAAAATTGGAAAGATGAGGGTGTGATTCTAGATTTAAAAAAAGATGTTTCTTGGGCGGATAGAAACGCATGGGCGCCCACAATTATTGAAAAAAAAGTAGGTAATAAATATAAATATTTTTACTATTTCACAGCGGCCCAAAAAATAGGAGTTGCTGTATCTGATGAGCCAATAGGGCCGTTTGTGGATGTAGGAAAACCTCTTATTGACTTTAAACCTACTGGTGTAAAGGGAGGACAAGAAATCGATCCAGCAGTATTTTTTGACCCTAAGTCAGAGAAGAACTACTTGTATTGGGGGAATGGGTATTTAGCAATTGCTGAACTCGAGAAAGATATGACTCGAATCAAAATGAATACTGTACAAACTATTTCAACAGATACTACATTTCGGGAAGGTGTTTTTGTAATCTTTAGAAATAATAAATATTATTTTTTCTGGTCGGAGGATGATACACGTAGTCCAAATTACAGTGTTCGTTACGGTATTGCAGATAATCCTTATGGACCAATTTCTATTCCTGAAAATAATAAGATTTTAAGTAAAAACCCTGATTTAGGAATTTATGGAACGGGGCATAATTCAATTATTCAAGTGCCAGGCAAAGACCAGTGGTATATTGTATATCATCGCTTTAGTATCCCTAATGGGATAAAAATGGGTGATGCAGCTGGTTTTCATCGTGAAGTAGCTATTGACTCTATAGCTTTTGATGAAAAGGGTAATATATTACAAATTAATCCCACATTATAGTGATCTTTTTGTTAAATTTTACTCTTTTTACGGATAGATTTTGTTATTGCGATTTAACGGAATATAAGCCACCATGTTAAACTGAATGGCAACAAGGATGGAGTATACAACAATAGCCGTATTAAGTGTTAATAACTTAAAGACCTTCTGGTAAAATGTAACCAATAAGTGGCTATGCCTTATATTAATTTAATCATAAAAATTGCAATTAATAAACACATTGTACTATGATTTGGGGTATCTTTGCATTTTATTGTTGTTAAGAGTATGAGTAAAAAAGGAAGAGTATTGGTAGCAATGAGCGGAGGGCTAGATAGTTCGGTCGCTGCTGTGATGTTGCATGAGCAAGGCTATGAAGTCATTGGTATAACCATGAAGACTTGGGATTATGCTACGTCTGGCGGTTCTTCAAAAGAGACGGGCTGTTGTAGTTTAGATAGTATCAATGATGCTCGTACTTTAGCTGTAAACTACGGATTTCCACATTTTATATTAGATATTCGTGATGAATTTGGTGACTTTGTAATTGACAACTTCGTTGATGAATATATTGCAGGTCGTACACCTAATCCTTGCGTTCTGTGCAATACGCATATCAAATGGGAGGCATTGATTAAGCGTGCTGACAAATTAGATTGTGAATTTATAGCCACAGGACATTATGCTAATATTCGTAAGCAAGAGGAAAATGGACGCTATGTTATTTCTAAGGGCTTAGATGAGAGTAAGGATCAATCCTATGTATTATGGGGAGTATCTCAAGATAATTTGGCGCGTACTCAATTTCCATTAGGATCCTTTCGTAAGACAGAAATTAGACAGATGGCACTTGATATGGGACAGCAAGAGATTGCTAACAAGTCAGAGTCCTATGAAATTTGTTTCGTTCCTAATAATGACTACCGCGATTTTTTACGTCACAAACGTCCTACATTAGATGACGAAATTGGACCAGGTAACTTTATTTTATCGGATGGAACTGTCGTTGGTAAACACATTGGTTATCCTTATTTTACAATTGGACAGCGTAAAGGCTTAGGTATTGCTTTAGGTAAGCCAATGTTTGTGATTGAAATTTTACCAGAGAGCAATTCTGTGGTACTTGGAGAAGAGCATGAGTTAGAAAAATCACAGGCTTTTGTTCGTAATATTAATCTGGTTAAATATGCTTCTTTGGACAAACCTATGGAAGCGATCACCAAAATTCGTTATAAAGACTCAGGTGCACAATCGATACTTACCCAAGAAGGAGATATTATGCAAATCGATTTTCCTCATGCAGTCAAAGGAATTGCTCCGGGACAATCTGCTGTCTTTTATGAAGGAAATGATTTAATTGGTGGTGGATTTCTTATGAAACCTTAATCTTAGTAGTATATATCAACATAAATCCCTCTATAATTTAATATTTATAGAGGGATTTCTTATTTAAAGTTTGCTTTCTTTTTTTACTTTTCGTTTAACTAAAGGTTTTGTTATTTGTTTTAGCTCATATTGTCGCTCCAAGTATTTAATAACTTCTACAGCAATATCTTTGCTAGTAGCCTTCTCAATCCCTTCTAAGCCCGGAGACGAATTTACTTCCAGTATTAATGGACCACGAGCGGATGGTAGCATGTCGACTCCCGCTATAGTTAATCCCATAGCTTTAGCTGCTGCTACCGCTGTTTCTTTTTCCTGTCGCGTGAGTTTGACAATTTCAGCCGTTCCTCCACGATGTAGGTTGGAACGAAATTCTCCTTCTTTAGCTGTACGTTTCATAGCACCGACTACTTTTCCATCCACTACAAAAGCACGGATATCAGTTCCTTTAGCTTCTTTAATGTATTCTTGAATCAAAATATTATTACCCAAACCATAAAAAGCTTCTATCACAGACGAAGCTGCCTTTTTTGTTTCAGCCAATACCACTCCAATTCCTTGGGTACCTTCTAATAGTTTGATGACTAAGGGAGCACCACCTACCATATTAATCAAATCATCTACATCCGACGCCATCCTTGCAAAACCCGTTGTCGGTAATCCTAATCCTGCTCCAGATAAGATCTGCATACATCTTAACTTGTCTCGGGATCTCGTAATAGCTTGACTTTGATTTGCCGAAATAACATTCATTACTTCAAACTGACGGACAATAGCTGATCCATAGAAAGTTACAGAAGCTCCGATTCTAGGAATTATCGCATCAATATCTGTTATTTCTTGACCTTTATAATGAATACTAGGTTTGCCTTGTTGAATACCTACATAGCATTTGGTATGGTCCATGACGATACATTCATGACCACGTTG
>CANRHE010000009.1 GCA_947630335.1 uncultured Sphingobacterium sp. | reverse complement strand
AATGCCAAAGGAGCTACTTCAATAGTTCTATTCTCCAAATACCCTTTGAGCTTTTCGGCTGGAATCATATCATCCAAAGCGTCATACAGCGGACGCAAATAAGGATCTACCTTTTCTTTCAAATCACCAGGTAGAAAACCTAAATTCTCGCCTGCTTCAACAGCGGGCCTAGTCAAAATAATTCTCTTAATTTCTTTATTACGCAATGCACGAACGGCTAAGGCCACTGCAGTATACGTTTTACCCGTACCAGCTGGTCCAATCGCAAACAAAATATCATTCTTTAGAATACTATTCACCATCTTGAGCTGATTAGGCGTACGCGCACGCACTACCAATCCATTTGGACCATACACAATAGGTTCACCCTTCATAATGGGCTTTATATTCTCTTTATCATCCGATACAGTAGCCACCGATGAAGTTGCTCCAAACAACTCCTCCAACTCTAAAGCTTCCAGCTTGTTATACCTATTTACATGATCTATGACAGTTGCGAAAACACGCTCAAATGCACTCTGCTCTGACTCCTCACCCAAAACCTTTAACTCATTACCTCGAGCAACGAGACGTAGTTTAGGGTATTGTTCTTTTACAAATTCAAAATTCTCATTGCCAGCCCCCCATAGTGTCACTAGGTTGACTCCATCTAGGTTAATTACTAACTCACTCAATATTCTTAGTCTTAATGGTAAAATTATCACAATAAATATAAGGAAGATTTTTTGAAAAATTTCTGTAACCACTAAACAAAAAATGCATTTATTTTGTGCTACACTTTAGATAAAGCACTTTAAAAGCTACAAAATCTATTATCAACTAATTTCTATAGAAATGATTATCTATTAATAAGTAAAATAAACAACCTTTCTCCCTCATTAGCTTTCGTGTATCGTGAATTCATTACCAAATGCTTCCTACATCCTCTACAATAACTCACATTTTGTACGGACATCGCTCGGACTTCATTCGGACTTCATACGGACTTCATTCGGACTTCATTCGGATGAATCCGAGTTAAACCCGTATGAAGTCCGAATCAACCCCTTATTAAACCCTCCTTTAAGTAGCACTTAATACTTATAAGGAACGAACATCTCTTTATGAAACTAATTTAGCAATCAAATGGATAGGCATAGTCCATCCTATATATTTATTTGATAAATAAAGCGAGGTTATAGTAAGATTTAGTGGAATAAAACGAGATAATTTAAGTGGATTCCTTCGTCCTCCGACAGACGGAATATTAATTCTAAAAAATATTTACTATTTTGACGGTAAAGAAAGATTAAAACTAACAGTTTTACTAACTTTGTAGTCTTTTAAAAAAAATTATTTTTAATAACATTAAAAGCTCATTGTACATAATGAGTTGAAAGTATGGGGATAATAACATTAACAACTGATTTAGGACACCGCGACTTCTACCAGGCTGCATTAAAAGGAAGCATATTGACTTTGCTTCCCGAAGTTCGTCTCATAGACATATCCCACGAAATACCTTCTTTCAATATCCAACACGCCGCTTTCATTATTCAGAATGCATACCATTACTTCCCCAAAAACACCGTTCACCTTATCGGTATAGACACTGTTTTTCAGGAAGGGTGTAGATATATTGCTATGCAGTACAATGGACATTATTTTGTAGGTGCAGACAACGGCATTTTCAGTATAATATTGGGCGAAAACAAACCTGATCAATTGGTAGAGATTGAAATCATGCAAGACCTTCGTTTTTTGCATTTCCCTCTTGCTGACATTCTCGTTAAAGCTGCCTGTCATATTGCGAACGACTTACCTATCACAGAGCTCGGATCCTCCATTGAATCATCTCTTCAAAAGGTAACGTTATCACCTATCGTAGAATCCAATTCTATAAAAGGACATGTGGCCTATATTGACTCTTTCGGAAATGTCATTAGTAATATTAGTAAAGAACTATTCAATGAAGTACAAAAAGGCAGAAATTTTGTACTACAATTCAAGCGCAACGAAACTATTGATAGAATGAGCTGGCATTACAATGAAGTAGCTGAGGGCGAAAAGTTATGTTTGTTCGGAATTAGCAACTACCTCGAGATTGCTATCAACAAAGGAAATGCTAGTCAACTTCTTGGTCTCTATCAAGACGAAATGATCATGATTGAATTTAAATCTTAAGGATAGAAAATAAAATCTTATCGAATCGATTAAACAAAATGATTTACAACAAGTCCAAGGACTCGAGTAGATTAAAATCGATTACATGAAAAATATTTTTTATATACTATTTGTATTACTAATCAGCGTTAAATCATCTCGGGCGATTGAAATTGACACCAGCTCTTTCGAAGTCCAAAGAGCAAAAGTGAATGCTTTACTCAACGAGCGAACCCAAAAATTTGGCGCATTCGACACTTCCTTATCCAAAAAAACAGGCATCTTCGGATTGTTCAAAACTAATGCAGACATGCAGAAGTCTATGGATATTCTTAAAGAGATCATAAAACATGACAACAAAATATTCATAGAGACACGTAAGTTATTGACAATAAAAGATGCTCATGCAGTCAAATACCAACAGTTAGCCAATCAATATGATGATCAGGTGACGGCATATATGAAGACGATATCCAAGTTGCAAGCAGAAAATGAGAAATTAAGAAGTCATCACGACGATTTAAAAAATGAAGATAGAAGTGACAACATCATAATCTTTGCTCTTTCCTTGTCTCTTATGGCGTTATTATTCATCGTTTATAAGCAGTATACGTACATAAAATCAAAAAAATTGACTTAAGTCTGATAACCTAGCCATTCAATATTACTAACTTTGCTCGTTAGACTAAACAAGCAATTTAGATTACACAATATAATGGCTAGACCGAGATTGAATAGTGGAGATTCTCACGCTGAAGATTTACCAAAACCAAAACTGAACAAAGAATTAATTAAGAAAGCATTTCATATTTTCGCTTACTTAAAGCCTTATAAAGGAAAATTCATAGTCGGTATGGTTTTCTTAATCTTATCGAGCATCACTATGTTATCCTTTCCTGCATTATTGGGAGCAATGATTGATGCGGCCCAAGGAAAGCAAACATATCCATGGTTAAAACCTGAACTGATGTATATCGGCACACTATCGATATCGATCCTTCTTTTTCAATCCATTATGTCTTTTTTTCGCATACGCATATTTGTCGAAATTGCAGAAAAATCACTGGCTAATATCCGCCGTGATTCTTATGTGAAGTTAATCACTCTACCTATTGACTTTTTTGCCAATAGACGGGTGGGCGAATTGAATAGTAGACTATCTTCGGATTTATCACAAATCCAAGATACCATGACAACCACTTTGGCTGAGGTCATTAGACAGTCGATCAGTCTAATCTTGGGTGTACTTTTGCTCGTATGGGTATCACCAAAGTTGGCATTGCTTAATTTATGCATCCTGCCTATATTGGTGGTAGCAGCCATTTTCTTTGGAAAATTTATTCGTAAGCTATCAAAACAAACGCAAGATCAACTTGCTGATTCAAATAGCATTGTTCAAGAAACACTATTAGGAATTAGTAACGTTAAAGCTTTTGTCAATGAGTATTACGAATCTCAACGTTACAGTAAGAAACTAGATAATGTTGTTAGCTTAGCGATTAAAGGAGCAACATTTAGAGGTTTGTTCGCTTCATTTATTATCTTTTGCATTTTCGGTGCAGTCATCACTGTCATTTGGTATGGAGCATCTTTAGTGTCTACGGGAGAAATAACAGTAGGTGATTTGACGACTTATATATTATACTCCATGTTTGTAGCTGGTTCAATGGGGAGTTTTCCTGAATTGTATGCAGGTATACAACGTGCACTTGGGGCGTCCGAGCGTGTTATTGAAATACTCAATGAAAAATCAGAGAGTATTACAGTAAGTGCTGAGAATAAAACCATCAAACAGTCATTAATGGGTAAGCTTAGTTTTCAAAACATTCAGTTTTCATACCCTACTCGACCTGACATTGAAATCTTAAAGAATTTATCCTTTACTGTAGAAGCAGGACAAAAAATTGCTGTAGTAGGCCCTAGTGGTGCAGGAAAATCAACTATTGCCTCTTTAGTATTGCAATTCTACACGCCCAAAGCTGGTGAAATATACTACGATGATATTCCGGCCGATGGGATATCCCTAACTGACATTCGTAACCAAGTTGCTATTGTCCCACAGGATGTGCTTTTATTTGGAGGTACAATACGCGAAAACATAAACTATGGTCATTTGGATGCTAATGCGGATAGCGTAATTGAGGCAGCCAAAAGGGCGAATGCGCATGATTTTATTATGAGCTTCCCTGACGGATATGATACAGTAGTGGGCGAACGTGGCGTTAAATTATCGGGAGGACAACGTCAACGTATTGCTATTGCTCGTGCGCTACTCAAAGATCCAGCCATACTTATTCTAGATGAAGCGACCTCAGCATTGGACTCGGAGTCAGAGCGCCTGGTTCAAGAAGCCTTAGAAGAGTTAATGAAAAACAGAACCTCCATTATTATCGCGCATAGATTATCAACTGTAAAAAATGCAGACAATATATTAGTTATTGAAAATGGTAAAGTCGCCGATTTCGGCAATCACACTGAGCTCTTTTCAAAAGGAACAGGTCTCTACCACCATCTCTACAGTTTACAATCTGCACAAAAAACACAACAAGTATAAAAAGCAATTTCAATCCATTCAAACTTTTTACAAATTAGGATGTTATATTTAGTACTGCTTACTTAGAATTAAGTAGCTAAACATTATAACATTCAATATTATGGAAAACAAAAATGGATTAATAGCATTTGCCTTAGTAGGATTAGCAGCAGGTGCAGTGACGTATTATTTATTAGGAACAGATCAAGGACGTAAAAAATTAAAACGAACAAACTGCCAAATTAAAGAGCTTACAAAAACAATTGAAAGCCTCACAAAGAGCCAGAAGAAAAAAGCTGAAAAAATGGTTAAATCTGCTCAAAGTGACATTGAAAGTTTCAACAAAAAAACAAAAGAAGTTGGTAGACAGGTTTTAGATAAAGCTGCTGATGCTACAGCAGACCTCGCTAAAAAGGTTGAAAAAATCTAAAGCTCCTACTTCTGATGCAAGTTTAGATCATCAAATATGTATCTTTGCATAGAGATGAGTCTATTAAAAGAAGTACAAATTTTAGTCGCTAAAGATCTAGCGTTAGAATGGCGATCAAAACAAGCAATTAACAGCATAGTTTTATATGTCGTATCTACAGTTTTCGTATGCTATCAAGCATTTGAGACTGTAGATATGCTTGTTTGGAATGCATTATTTTGGATCATTCTACTCTTTGCATCCATTAATGCTATTAGTCGCTCTTTCACACAAGAAAGCCAATACAGACAACTTTATTATTACTCCATCACTAGTCCAAAGGCAATCATCCTTTCCAAAATTATTTACAATATAATATTAATGACTTTCCTTTCGATAGTCACCTATATTATCTATTCGATCATATTTAAGAATCCTGTTGGAGACCCTTATTTATATTTTTTAGCGGTACTCTTGGGCAGTATTAGTTTTGCCACCGTCTTTACTATGGTATCTGGGATTAGTTCCAAAACTGGAAATAACAGCACCATTATGGCGATATTAGCATTTCCAGTAATCATACCGCTCTTAATCTTATTGTTAAAACTTTCAGCAAATGCCTTAAAAGGATTGGATCGTGCATCCTCAGACAAAGAAATAGTGACACTATTAGCAATTAATGTCATTACCGTTACTGTTTCTTTATTGTTATTTCCGTACCTTTGGCGAGATTAAAAAGATAGTCAAGAATGAGAAAAAACTGGTGGAAAATTCTAGCAGCTGTATTTGTATCAAGCTCAGTTGTTGCTGGTTTAATGGGGCCTGTACCTGTACTTCCAATACTAAATGAGACCATTAGAAATGTATACTTCCATGTACCTATGTGGTTTTCAATGATAACCTTATATTTGATTTCTGTAATTTACAGTATCAAATATTTGAGTACAGGAAAGATGCAATATGACACTATGGCTGTTGAAGCCGTGAATACAGGTATTTTATTTTGCTTTCTAGGTCTGCTCACAGGTATGCAATGGGCTAATATCACTTGGGGTGAACCTTGGCCGAATGACCCGAAGTTAAATGGTTCGGCTATAGCAACGCTAATGTATTTGGCATATTTGGTCTTAAGAAATGCCTTAGAAGAAGAGCAAAAAAGAGCACGTATCTCTGCTGTCTATAATATTTTTGCATTCCCGATCATGATCGTCCTATTATACATTTTACCTAAGTTAACGGACTCTCTACATCCAGGTAGTGGAGGTAATTCCACTTTTAGTGATATAGATATGGACAATTATATGCGTCCTGTTTTTTATACAGCTGTGATCGGTTGGATTCTGACAGGTGTATGGATATGCACCCTCCGCTATAGATTAAGATTACTAGAAAATAAAGCCAATCAAATAGATTAATTTAGACATGAAAAAAATAAACTTATCATTGTTATTAACACTTATTGGTAGTTTGAGTGCTTTTGCTCAAAGTGACAGCGTTGCCAAAGTCACTACGCAAGTTTATCAAGTAGAAATGGCCACTGGACTACGTAGTTCTGGAAAAATATGGGTCGTAGTGTCTGTGATACTTACCCTAGTAATTGGTATCTATCTCTTCTTATTTAATATCGATAGAAGAGTGAAAAAATTAGAAAAGAATAAATAACAACAAGTAACTACGTAGGTATAAATGATAATTAATCAGCACAGAAAATTCTCCCCTGCAAACATTCTATTCGTTTGTTTGGTCGGTGGGTTGCTGTGTTTAGGAATATTCATTCATTTACCAAGTGAGATTCCTCCTGTTTTATTAGAGCCTGCTTTAAACAACTTGTTGGACATTGATATTGGTATGGGTCTCGATCCCTATTCCAATGTACTGACAGCATTAATACTGACATTGCTGCAAGCCTTTTTTTTAAATAAGGTAATAAACCACTTTAATTTCTTCAACAAGCCAAATTTTCTTACAGCACTAATGTATATCACATTAGTGAGTGTATTCCTTCCGTTCCTTATTCTATCGCCTACATTGATATGCAATTTCATAGCGATATGGATGTTGAGTAAGTTATTTAGTATTTATAAACAAAATGATGTAAAGGGTTTAATGTTTGACTTGGGAATTATTGTGGCGATTGGAAGTCTAATCTATTTCCCATTCATCATCATGCTGTTATTATTATGGATTGCCCTAGTATTATTTAGGCCTTTCATTTGGCGAGAGTGGATTACACCTTTGTTAGGATTTGCTAATATCTATTTCCTCATTGGTGTGATTTATTATTGGCTGGACAGATTTGATGAATTTGAAGCTATATTATCACCTTTCATGAATAATAAGCTTACCTCACCTATAGGTACAGATTATCAAGATTATATAGTTTTGGCTCCTATAGGTCTAGGATTGTTGCTGTTTTTATCTGTATTAAAAGATCATTACTTTAGAAGTGTAGTTCACATTCGTAAATCTTTTCAATTATTATTTTACATGATCCTATTAGTAATTGCTTCCTTTTACTTTAGCAACTCTATAGGTATTACCCACTTTCTCCTTTGTGTTCCAGCGTTAGCAATATATCTTGCTTACTATTTTACTTACGCAAAGGTTAAATGGCTATACGAAAGTTTATTTGTTATAATTATTGCATCTATCCTTTACCTTCAACTTGTTTAAAAAGCTATGTAATAATAGGTTAACCTTTTTTAACAAAATCAACTAAAGGATTCATTAAAAAATAAATAGTTTTGTAGTAAAAGTAAAGTCAATTAAGCATTGACCTAATCAAAGAACTAAAATCAATCCGTTTCGGATTACCAGATAATATGCGAGAAAAATCAAATTTTTTAAGTGCTAAAAGAACTTTAAAATTAATCTTAGGTACTGGGCTTGTGTTGTCATCCATACAAGTTAGTGCACAAACAACAACATCTCACTCTCCCTACTCTCAATTTGGGCTGGGACAAATACGTGAAGACTTGTTGCCACAGACTAGAGCAATGGGCGGTATATCTACCGCAGTACGTTATCAATCAGGATTGCCCATTTTGAATATTGCCAATCCAGCTAGTTATTCTGCATTCAATAGAACAATACTAGAAGCTGGATTATATGGTAATATGACGCAGCTAGCTAAAGGTAATGCTACTAGTCAAACTGCCGACTTTGCTTTCTCGCACTTTGCAATAGGTATACCACTGGCAAAAGCTGGAGGTATGGCTTTTGGACTTATGCCTTACTCTGATCTTGGATATAACGATACACAGTCTTCACAAGTTGGATCTTTGCTATCTGTGAAAACATTAAGTGGCCAAGGAGGTACCAATAAAGCTTTTCTGGGATACGGAGTAACTCCTTTCAAAGGATTTAGTATAGGAGCTAATGTGGGCTTTATTTTTGGAGAATTGAAAGATATAACTGCGATCTCCTTCCCTAATGACTACACTATACTAAATAGCAATGCAGATGAAAAAAGATTAATTAGAGGTGTTTCGCTTGATTATGGGGCTCAATATTCCAAAGCATTAGCGAATAACACAATGAATCTAACATTGGGTTATTCAGGCTCATTGAACAATAAAATTAAGAGTACTACTACGGAGATTATTACGCGGTCTCAACCTTCTTTAGACCCTGATGCTCCCACTGTTCCTTTGGATACAGTAGCTTTTCTACAACGTGATCCAAGAAAGATTAATCTTCCATTAAAACATAATGTTGGCTTTACCTTATCAAAGGGATACAATTGGATGATTGGTGCTGACTTCAAATATGCAGATTGGACAAATTTTCAAACGCGTGTGGGCGAACCAAAACTGGGCAAGAACTTAGGTTTTGCAGTTGGAGGCCAGTTTAAACCTGACCCAACTTCTGTAAATTATTGGAATATTGTTGATTACAGACTAGGATTTCGCTACAACAAATCCCATATCAGCTACAACAATGACAGAATTAATGATATGGCAATTACAGCAGGTTTTGGTTTTCCACTTCCGGAGACTAATTTTGGACGAACATTCTCCAAAATAAATATATCGGCGGAGATTGGTCAACAGGGATCTTTAAAAAACAACTTGATTAGAGAGCGATATATCAACATCAATCTTGGATTTACCATTAATGATGCTTGGTTCTTACGTAGAAGTTTAGATTAATGTGCTGTATGGCTTATAATATAATAAAACAAATATCCCTATTTTGTATAGCACTAATAGGGATATTGCTATTTGTAAGCTGTGAGAACGACCTCAATGAAGTAAACAAAATAGAACATATAGAGGCTGAAGAAGCGGTTGATATCTCAAAAGATGTCAAAATCATTTATAGCGATTCTGCTCGTGTAAAAGCACAGCTTACAGGCCCCGAGATGCGTATATATCATGATACATCAGGGAATAGAAATAGTAATTACGAGTTTCAAAAAGGTCTACAGATTATATTTTATGATGATCAAGGGGTAGAGAGTCAACGTATAAAATCCGACTATGGTATACAGCGAGCTAAAGAGGAAGTAATAGAGTTTAAAAAAAATGTAGTTATCACTATGGCTAATGGCTCCATTATTCGTACAGAGGAATTTATATATGACCAAGCCAATAAAAAATACTACAACAAAGTACCTATTACTTTTGAAATGAAAGATGGACGTGGTAATTTTCAAGGGACATCATTCACTTCTGACGAAAACTTTAATAACATCAGAGCCGAAAACATGTCGGGGTATTATATCCCCTCTAACCAAAGTGCATTTCCTTCATTTGGACGATAACGAAATTAAAGAACACAAAAAAAAACAGAATTAAGGGACGAAATTTACTCTTTTTTTCATAAAAATTGTATCTTGCGCCTTATTTTGAAACAATACTCAATTAAAGAACTAAAGTACAATTAAATACAAGACGAAATATGGGAATAATGGGGAATTTGCGTAACCGTGCAGGATTAGTAATCTTTGTCATCGGTTTAGCAATTGTTGCATTCTTATTAGGGGATGTCGTAAGATCTGGTTCACCTTTATGGATGCAAAAACAGAATGAGGTAGGTAGTGTTAATGGCAGTGCTATTGACTATCAACAATTCAATGCACAAGTAGAGCAAACGGCTTATCAATTTCAGCAACAAATGGGTGGAGTAGAAACTCCGCAAATGAAAATGTATGCTGTTCAACAGGTATGGAATCAATTCATATCGAAGGAGTTACTTAACTCTGAGATAGAAAAAATTGGTTTCACTGTAGGTAAACAAGAGTTGAATGATTTAGTAACAGGTCCAAACCCTGCTCCTCAAATTATGCAAACCTTCGTTAATCCGCAAACAGGACAATTTGATCGCGCTTACTTGTATCAAGTAATCGAGGAGTCTAATAATGGTAACGTTGAACTACAAGGTCAATGGGAAGCTTTATTAGAAAGTGTAAAAGAACAACGTCTAGCGGAAAAGTATGCAAACCTATTGAGCTCATCTATTTATGTTACAGCACTAGAAGCACAAGATGAGTATACAGCTAAGAACAAATTAGCTAATTTTGAATATACTTTATTAGATTATTCTTCTATCAATGATGCTGATGTCAAATTAACGGATGCAGACTACAAAGAATATTACGAAAAACATAAGAATTCTTTCAAGAATCGTGAAGAAACTCGTGGTATAGAATATGTATTGATCGATGCTACCCCAACTGCAAAAGATAAAAGTGCTACATTGGCGAACATTCAATCCTTAAAAGAAGAGCTTACTGCTTCAACAAACGATTCACTTTTTGCAGTATCACACTCAGACAATAAATACCCAGTTACTTACTACAAAAAAGGTCAATTAAGTGATGCTTTAGACTCGGCTTTATTCAATGCATCAGCTGGTGCGATTGTAGGTCCATTTGAGTCTAACAATGTTTTTGAAATTGCTAAAGTTATCAATGTAAAATATAGTCCTGATTCAGTAACAGTTAACCACATTGTATTAAATCCTGCGACCGACGGAGGAGTTACTCAAACAAAGGCGAAAGCAGATTCTATTAAGAACTTACTTCAAAATGGAGGTAACTTTGCAGCACTAGCTGTAGAGTTCAGTCAAGATCCAAATAGCAAAACTAATGGCGGTGAGATGGGAACTTTCACAAGAGGTCAATTAAGCCAACTAGGTGAAAGTTTTGAAGATGCTATTTTCAATGCTAAAACTGGAGATATCATAGTTAAAGAATCTCAACTAGGCGTTCATATTCTAAAAATTGGCAAACAAGTTGGTAATTCTAAAATCGTTAAAGCAGCAATCGTTGATAAAGTAATCAATGCCGGTAAAGAAACTACTGACGCGGCTTATGCTAAAGCAAATACATTCTTTGCTGATGTAAACGCTAATAACTTTACGGAGATAGCAAAAAAGCAAAATCTTAATTTACAAAGTGCTAATAACGTAATGCCAATGGATATTTCTATAAATGGAACAGAGGTACCAAGAGAATTAGTACGTTGGATTTTTGAGGCAAAAGATAATGAAGTAACAGATAAAATTTTCGAAACAGAGGATAACTTTATCATCGCTAAAGTAACTGCAATCCATCCAAAAGGTATTCAACCCTTAGAGGATGTAAAAAGTGAAATTACGACAGGCGTAATGCGTCTTGTAAAATCAAGAATGCTAAAAGAAAAAATGAACAATGCTTTAAACGGCTCAACTTCTATCAGTCAAGTGGCTCAAAAAATTGGTAAAAATGCAATTGCAGTGGAGAACATTGTATTAGCTAATCCAGTTATACCAGGTGTTGCATTAGAAAGTACTGTGATTGGTACTGTATTCGGTCTACAACCAAACAAACCTTCTAAAGCGATTGATGGTAGCCAAGGAGTTTATGTGGTTCAAGTGAATAGTTTTGTGAATCCTAAAGAGTTAGTAGAAACTGAACGTACGGCTCAACAAAAACAAATGCTACAAGCTAAACAGCAAAGAGCTTGGGGATCAGTATTCCAAGCGTTGCAAAACAGCTCAGACATAGATGACAATCGAATTAGATTTTATTAAGATTTTATAAGTATTTTTATAGCCGGATATGTTATATCCGGCTTTTTTTATTTATATAGATATGGAAATTCAAGAAAACATTGTCAATAAAGTAGCTCAAAGTGGTTTAATAACTGTTGACTTAGCAAACTATTCCCCTGCTGACATCATTGAATATGATATCAAGGACAACCTATTCCACGGTTTAATTTTAAAAGAAAAAGACTTCAGGGAGTTTGTTAAAACTCATAATTGGGAGCAATATCAAGATAAGAATATCGCAATTACGTGTTCTACAGATGCTATAGTTCCAACATGGGCTTATATGATTTTAGCAAATAAAATGAGTCCTTATGCAAGATCAGTACATTTCGGTACAAAAGAAGATATCTATAAAGACTTATTCATCGATAATATTAAAAATATCGACTATGCCGTATTTCAAGATCAGCGCGTCGTAGTAAAAGGGTGCGGTGATATTTTAATTCCTGAAAATGCTTTTGTCCATTTTACAAACCAATTAACTCGTGTGGCTAAAAGTATTATGTATGGAGAACCTTGTTCTACTGTACCAGTATATAAACGCAAAAGCTAAAACCAATCTATATTAAAACTCCTGAATCTATGAGAAGACTCTATCTATTCTTATTGCTCTGTATAGCCAACCTGACCCTACTCCAAGCACAGTCTCTTCCCTATTTAAAAGAGCCTACATTCAAAGAGGGTGAAAAATTATATTATAAACTAAAGTACGGGTTTGTTACAGCAGCAAGTGGGGTGCTGTCTGTCAATACTTCTAACTTAGAATTAAGTACAAAAAATATATTTCACTTGAATGCATTTGGACAAACGGCCAGCGGTTTTTCGATTTTTTATAATGTCAGAAACAATTATGATTCCTATATAGATAAGAATACTTATTTGCCCTATTTATATATTGAAGATATAAAGGAAAATAACTATAGACGTCAAGAGTATGCTACATTTGATCACAAAACAAAGACGGTAAAGGGAGCTAAAGGAACATTCAAAAGTCCATATTCACAGATATTCGACCTTGTATCGGCCTATTATTTCTCTAGAAATCTAGACCTTTCAACCCTAAAAATTGGTGATTCTTTCAAATTGCCCTATTTCCTTAACGACGAGATTGCGGAGTTCAAAGTAACTTATGCTGGTACAGAAAAGATTAAAACGGCGTTGGGAACTATAGATTGTATTAAGTTTAATCCCGAAATAAAGCCAGGAAGAATTTTTAAAAAGGATAGTAAACTTTATCTTTGGGTCACTAATGATGGAAATCGGATTCCGGTAAAAGCTAAAGTGGATATCCTAATTGGCTCGGTTACGATGGAGCTCACAAAAGCTGAGGGTTTAAAATATGAGCTTGGTAAAAAAGTAAGCTATTCAAAATAAAAAGAGAATATGATTGAGGTAGGTAATGTATTGGTTCATGAGGATTTAATAAATAATGATTTCGTTTGTAATATTTCAAAGTGCAAAGGTGTATGCTGCATAGAGGGTGATGCTGGTGCACCACTAAAAGAATCTGAAAAAGCAATCTTAGACGAAATATATCCGCACATAAAACCATATATGACAGAACGTGGTATACAAGCTATCGAAGAGCAGGGAAAGTATGTAATTGATGTAGATGGAGATCTGACTACCCCTTGTGTAGATGGTAATAAAGAATGTGCATATGTAACTTGGGAAAATGGCATCACTAAGTGTGCTATTGAAAAAGCTTATGAAGCTGGTGAAGTACAGTGGAAAAAACCTATTTCGTGTCACCTTTACCCTATACGTACGACAAATTACCCCGAATTTGATGTCTTACATTATGATCGTTGGCATATTTGCAAGGACGCTTGTTCTTTCGGAAAGGATTTACAAGTGCCTGTATATAAGTTTTTAAAAGACCCTTTAATCCGCGAATATGGTGAAGACTGGTACACAGAATTAGAGAAAGCAGTAGAGTCTATCTAAGGTATTTTTCCTATATTTATTCCATATAATCAGCTCCTTATTGGTCTTTACCATATTATGCTAAGTTTAAAAAAAATACAACAGCCCATAGCGGAAGAGCTAGCTGCATTTGAGACTAAATTCAAGCAGTCTATGCAGAGTTCTGTTCCGCTATTAGATATAATAACTCAGTATTTATACAAACAAAAGGGTAAGCAGATGCGCCCTATGTTTGTCTTTTTTGCAGCAGGTCTTTGCGGCAATATCAACGAATCAACCTACAGAGGTGCTTCATTAGTAGAGCTCCTACACACCGCATCATTAGTACATGATGATGTCGTTGATGATGCCAATGAAAGAAGAGGTTTCTTTTCGATCAATGCGCTTTGGAAAAACAAAGTAGCTGTTTTGGTGGGTGATTTTCTACTTTCTAAAGGACTCTTATTATCTGTTAATAACAATGAACATGACTTACTCAAGATTGTTTCTGAAGCAGTAGAAGAAATGAGTGAGGGCGAGCTTTTACAAATAGAAAAAGCTAGAAAACTGGATATCAAAGAAGATATATATTACGAGATTATTCGTAAAAAAACAGCGTCTTTAATTGCTTCATGCTGCGCTGCTGGAGCTTGCTCTGCAAAGGCAGATGAGGAGACCATAAAAAAGATGAAACTCTTTGGCGAAAAAGTAGGAATTGCTTTTCAAATAAAAGATGACTTATTTGATTTTGGGTTAGATGATGTCGGTAAACCTGTTGGTAATGATATTAAAGAAAAGAAAATGACTCTGCCTTTAATTCATGCACTAAACCATACCACGACAGCCAAAAAGAGGTATATCATCAACCTTGTCAAAAATCACAATGAAGATAATAAAAAGGTAGCTGAAGTAATTAATTTTGTCCGAGCTAGTGGAGGGTTAAATTATGCCACCGAAAAAATGCTACATTATCAACAAGAAGCATTTCACATTTTGGAAGAATTCCCAGATAATCAATATAAAGAAGGACTAAAACAATTAGTAAAATTCACAACAGAAAGAAACAAGTAAGATGAGTCACGAAATGATGTTTATTGGAGGGTTTATTATATTCATAATCCTCATGCTCGCAATAGACTTAGGTTTATTCAGCAAAAATGACAAGCCAATCACACTAAAAACTGCAGCAATAATGTCAGCCATATGGGTTCTATTTGCCCTAGGGTTTGGAGTGGTTTTATATATATGGGGTAATGAACTTCACAATGTTCATGATATACCACGATTGAAAGAGGTGATTGCATTACACTTTCATAATATAACAATTAATGAAGGAGATCTTGCGGCTAGTTTGTCAACCTATAATAAAAATCTTACGTTAGAATATCTTACAGGATATGTCGTTGAGTACGCATTATCTGTTGATAATATTTTTGTAATGGTCTTATTGTTTTCGTCATTCGGCATTCCTGAAAAGTATTATCACAAAGTATTAGTGTGGGGTATCATCGGAGCGATATTACTTCGCTGTATCTTCATCTTTATAGGTGCCGCTCTAATCGCTAAGTTTGGATGGATTCTTTACCTATTTGGAGCTTTCTTAGTATACACAGGTATAATGATGTACATCAATCGTAATCAAGAAGATGAGGTAGACCCAGAAAACCATCCTATCGTTAAATTTGCATCAAAATACTTTAAGGTAACTCCAAAATTAGACGGCGGAAAGTTTTTTCATATTGAGAATGGTGTACGTTATATGACCCCCCTATTCTTAGTATTGTTAGTAATCGAGTTTACGGATTTAATTTTTGCTGTTGACTCAATCCCTGCTATATTTTCGGTAACAAAAGATCCTTATATCGTCTTCTTTTCAAATATTTTTGCGGTATTAGGCTTACGTTCTATGTTCTTCCTACTCGTAAACATTATTCACAAGTTTCATTATTTGAAAGTAGGATTAGCATTTTTATTAGTATTTATCGGAGCAAAAATGTTATTACACGACTGGTTAAAAGCTTGGGGGTTCACCACTTCGCACTCTTTAATAATCATCGTATCAATATTAGCCCTGAGTATAATCGCTTCTTTAATCTTTCCTAAGAAGCCTGATTACAGCAAATAAAGTTTCTAATCAAAAAGGTCTCGAATAATTTATTCGAGACCTTTTTGATTAGAATAGATATATTCTATTTCAGCACAATACTTGATCTTCCCATAATTGCTTCATCTGCATAAAGCAATACGGTATATGCTCCCTTTTTAAATTTACCATCACTCCAAAGAAATTCATATTCTTCACCTTTATTGGTAAACATAATGGTTTCTTTAAAGGTATACTGTAATTTACTTCCTCCTTGAATATAGAATAAATTAGAACTATCTGCAATGAGGTTACCTTGAGGGTCTACAACTCGTACAAAAATATCTCTCTTTCCTTCTTTAGCTAAAACATTATCTGCGATAGAAAACTTGATTTGCAGCTTATCTACTCGCTTTGCTCTTGACTCTACTTCAAAATCTCCAGAACGCCTTTCTTCGACGCCATTCACAGAAATATTAGATACTTTTATGGATGAAGCTGTAGTTACCTTGTACTTAAGATCATTATTATCTTCTTTTAAGGTTTCTACTTCACTTTTCTTTCTTTCAACTTGGTTAGAAAGAGCTTCATTTTCTCTTTTTAAAACCTCATTCTGAATGCGAAGCTCATCTGACTCAATTTTTATAATAGTAACACGATTTTTGAGTCGCTGAATCATATCTTTGACTTGATCTATCTGTCTGTCACTAATATTAATATCATCAAGTTGTAATCTTAAATCGGTAATACTACTTCTTATTGATTGTTCATCATTAATCAACTCCACCGGTAAGTTTTCATTACTCAGAGTCGTAATATTATCCAATTCAGCTTCGACTCTATCAATTTCACGTTGCAATTCTTCTTTCTGTAAAGCAATTGTATAAAGCTTTTCTCCTGAAGATTTGAACTTTACATAAAAATAAACGTTTGTAAACAAAAGTGCTACAACCGCTATTATAAAAAAGTAAAGTTTTGTTTTATCTTTATTTTTACTTTCATCCACTTCGTATGGGCTTGTACTTCTAACTGACATTCTACTCACTCCCCTTTAACAATTTCAATTTAGTTTAATATAAAGGGAAAGAAAACAAAAATTATTCCAAAACATTATTCGAAATAATTTAATGTTTCAAAGCCACCCTCTTTGAGATACTGTTCTTTTCGCATGAGCTCTAAGTCACTTAGGATCATTTCAGAAACTAGCATAGGTAAATCATATTTTGGTTTCCAATTTAACTGCGTTTGTGCTTTCTTTGGATCACCGATCAACAAATCTACCTCTGTAGGTCTATAATAACGTGGATCAACCTTAACAACAGTCTCTCCTATTTTAATTAAGTCAGGATCTAATCCTAAGGCTCTCATTCTTACTTCATCGCGATCAATAATAACACCTTTTTCGGACTCTTCCTTACCACTAAACTCAACTTCAATACCCAACTCTGCAAAACTCATTTTAACGAAGTCTCGTACCGATGTAGTAACCCCAGTAGCTATAACAAAATCTTCTGGTTTATCCTGTTGCAGAATCAACCACATGGCTTCCACATAATCTTTAGCATGTCCCCAATCGCGTTGGGCAGACAAGTTACCTAAATAAAGTTTATTCTGTAAGCCTAGAGCAATCTTGGACACGGCACGTGTAATCTTTCTAGTCACGAAAGTTTCACCTCTTAATGGACTCTCGTGATTAAATAAGATTCCGTTGCAGGCAAACATATCATAGGCTTCTCGATAATTCACAGTAATCCAATATGCATACATCTTAGCGACAGCATATGGGCTTCTAGGATAAAATGGTGTAGTCTCTGACTGCGGGACAGCTTGAACCAAACCATACAATTCCGATGTAGAAGCTTGATAAACTCTAGTTTTATTAATTAACCCTAACAGCCTAACAGCATCCAAAATACGTAATGTACCTACTCCATCAGCATTAGCTGTATATTCTGGCATATCAAAACTTACCTTCACGTGCGATTGAGCAGCAAGATTATAAATTTCATCGGGTTGAACTTCTTGAACAATACGAATAATATTAGTCGAATCTGTTAAGTCTCCGTAATGAAGCACGAAGTTTCTGTTATCTAAATGAGGATCTTGATACAAATGATCGATACGGTCAGTATTAAATAAGGAGCTACGTCTTTTAAGGCCATGAACAATATACCCTTTTTTCAAAAGAAATTCCGCCAAATAGGCACCATCTTGACCGGTAATACCTGTTATCAAGGCTACTTTTTTATCATTTAAATCCTTCATAACACAATAATATTCAAAAAAACAATAATATTAACTAGGAATGAAGAACAAAATGAAATTCTTCATGAAAAACTTCATTTTGTTCTCTTTACTGTAACTTATAATGCTGCTAATGCCGCTTTATAGTTTGGTTCTTCAGTTACCTCAGCTACTTGTTCGGTATAGATTACTTCTCCTTCTTCATTGACAACAACTACAGCTCTGCTTAACAACCCCTCTAATGGTCCACCCACAAATGTAAGTCCGTAAGAATCCGCAAAGGAAGTATCTTTAAACTCTGACAAAGTGACTACATTCTCAATACCTTCTGCACCGCAAAAGCGTCCTTGAGCGAAGGGTAGATCTTTTGAAATACAAAGCACAACGGTATTGTCTAAAGAAGCTGCCTCTTTATTAAAAGTACGTACTGAATTTGCACAAGTACCTGTATCAATACTCGGGAAAATATTTAATATCACTCGTTTCCCCAAGAAGTCACTTAATTTTTTTGTTGACAAATCTGCTGCTGTTAGTGCAAATTCAGGTGCTTTAGTTCCTACTGCTGGTAATTCTCCTTTTGTTTGAACAGCCGTTCCTTTAAATGTTACTTGACTCATAACTATATTTTCTATTAATTAATGCACCCCAATATACATAATATATGCTGTTTAAAATATCATATCCCGCCAAAAAATATTTATATTCGTGAAAAATACTATGTTAGCATTGTATTATTGTAATTATACGTAACCAAAAAAGTATATGAAAAAACTACTTTTAACTATCTTACTGGCGAGCCCTACCCTTCTATTTGCACAAGGGTCGCAAGTAAATACACAAGGTATAAAAGCCTTGGGTATGGCGGGTGCAGGATCTGCATTATTTGTTGATGAAACAAGTATATTTTATAATCCAGGAGTCTTTGTTAATATGAAAGGAAATGCTATTTCAGCAGGCGCTACTGCTGTCATGTATAGATCGGCATTCCGAGAGCAAGGATCATTCGAACAATATAATACCAAATTCAAAATATCACCGCCTTTTTCTGTATTTGCGACATTTGGACCTAAAGATACTTGGTGGAAAGCAGGTATCGGTATTTACACTCCTTATGGAGGCAGTGTTGATTGGGGAACAGAGTGGCCTGGAAAATACGAGCTCAACCACCTTTCGATGCGTGCCATTTATATCCAACCATCATTGAGCTTCAAGTTAACAGACAATTTTAGTTTCGGTGGGGGATTTGTATATAATGTAGGCTCTGTAGATTTAGGGCGTTCTATTCCAGTATTCGACAGTAATGGACAAGCAGGAGCGGCCAAGTTAACTGGCGTAGGAACAGGTACAGGATATAACGTAGGTATATATTATCACTTAGAAGATGCTATAGCCATTTCATTGAGTTATCGTTCAAAAGTAAATACAAAGGTAACCGATGGTGATGCAGAGTTTACAGTACCCTCAGCATTAGCGGCTTCATTCCCTAAAACTAACTTTAGTGCTGAATTACCTTTACCAAGCTCTTTCAATGTTGGAGTTGCAATACCACTATCTTCTCAAGTGGATTTAGCTGTTGACGGTACTTTCATCAATTACGACATCTATAAATCTCTTACATTCAACTACAAGCATAATACGGATGATATCATAGGAGATGACCCACTAGAAGACACCTATCAAGATAAAAAATACCTGAATGCTTTTTCGGGAAAAGTAGGCGTAAATTACAAACCTTCTACAACCTTACAGTTACGTGCAGGTGCAGGCTATGTAGTTACTCCTGTTAGAGCAGAATACGTTTATGCGGAGACACCTGACAACAATCGTGTAATGGCCTCTTTGGGTTTTACCTATGCGTTATCTAGTAAACTTGACTTAAATGGAGCTTATACGTTCCAAAGAATACTTCAACGAACGGTAACTAATACGGTAACAGGATTGAATGGTACATTCAAAACTAACATACATGCGCCCGGTATTTCGTTAACCTATAAGTGGTAATTACTATGAAACTATTCAATAATAATATAAAAGTATATGCGGCAGTTGCTGCAATTAGTCTTGTAGCTGCTTGTAAGCCTTCGATAGAAATTGATGAGCCTAAAGTTACAACACAACAAGTAGATTTTTCAAAATACATCGCTGTTGGAAATTCACTTACTGCAGGTTATGCAGATGGCGGTTTATATTTAGAAGGACAGGTAAACTCCTTCCCGAATATGATTGCTGATAAAATGAAACGATTTGGAGGTGGCGAGTTTATTACCCCTTATTTCTCAGAAAGCCAACATAATGGTTCTGGTTATCTTCGCTTAACAGCTTTAGTTAATGGTCAACCGGTTTTAGAACCGGTAACTACAGCGTTAGCCATACGTGGATTTTATAACAATAACCCAGAAAAGCCTTTATACACCAAATTTACTGGCACAGCAATCAACAACTTGGGTGTACCTGGTATGCGTCTAGACATGTCAGAGATGCCTGGCCTAGGAACCGTAGCAGGAAATCCCTACTTTGAAAGGCTTCTTCCAGACAATGCTAGTCCCCTGACAACATACCAATCCTATGCTAGCAATCAGAATCATACATTCTTTAGTTTTGGCTTGGGTAACAATGACGTATTAGGTTATGCTCTGAATGGTGCAGCCCCTACTCTTGATCCAACAAAGGCATTAATCTCTGAGGCTACCTTTACGGAAAAGTATACTAACTTTATAAATGCCTTAACTGCAAATCAACAAAAAGGTGTAGTCTCTACAATACCTGATGTTACAGCAATCCCATATTTAACGACTGTTACAAATCAAGCTCTTTTGGCAGCAGCAACTGCGGCAGCAGGTATGCCAATATCTGCAATATTTATTGAGACAAAATCAGGGACTCGTCCAGCTACGGATAAAGATTTATTTGTATTACCATTCTCATCTTCAGGATTACTGGGCAAACCTAATGCATTAGGTTACCCTTATGGATTAGACCCAAGAAACCCAGTGGAGGATAAATTTGTATTAGATGCTAATGAAGTCATTGAAGTCCAAAACAGAGTAATCGCTTTAAATAAAGTAATTATAACAATAGCAGCAAGCAAAAATCTAGCTGTAGCTGATGTATATAGTTTCTTTAACAAAGTAAAAACAGGATATAATTATAATGGCATAGCTATTAGCAATAAATTCATTACTGGAAATGCTTTTTCTTTAGATGGTGTTCACTTGACACCCATGGGATATGCTATTATGGCTAATATTTTCATTGATGGTATCAATAGTAAATATGGTACAAATTTAGAAAAAGTGGATGCAACTCTTTATCATGGAGTATTATTACCATAGGTAATAAACTATTTTCTAAAAAAGATAGCGTCAGTCTCTTAAGAGACTGACGCTATCTTTTTTAGAAAATGCAAGCGTTTGAAAACAAAACATAAGTGCATGTTTTGCGTTTAAAAATGAATTTATGTAGGTTTGAGTATAATTATACACTATGAAAGTTTCACTACAACGTAAAAATCAAGCTGTTCACTTTGAAGCATCAAGTGAATTGTCAACTATCAAAGTAAACATTGATGGCTCGGAAGCCATTGGCGGTGAAGGAAAGGGAGTAAGACCCATGGAACTTGTATTAATGGCTCTAGGTTCTTGTAGCGCTTTTGATCTACAAACGATCCTACAAAAACAACGTCAAGATATTCAAGACTTTCACGTCGAAGTAGAAGGTAAGAGAAGAGATGAAATCCCGAATATCTTTACTAGCATACATATTAGCTTTTTTCTGAAGGGAACTATTGATGAGTTAAAAGCTCAAAAAGCTACTGAATTAGCGGTCAAAAAATACTGCTCTGTTCATGACATGCTGGTAGGTGGCGGTATAGATATTACCTACAGCTTGAAGATTAATTAAATAAAAGCGCGAGTACTATGCGCTTTTATTTTTCCATATTTTCTCGGACCAACGACCAACAAACCAAAAAGATATTGCTAACAGTAGAAAAAAGATCGATCGATTGATATTATCCCACAAATATTCAACGAATCGAGTATATAGATTAAGTAAAAAGAAAACAAAACCAATATCTCTTGCGACTATGTCTTTTACTTTTAATCCATAGATAGCTAGCAGCAATGACAATACAAGAGATATTATTCCCCAATAAAGAATATGAAACTGCCTAACTTGTGTCCAATCATCAATACTGCTATAATTTCCAAATATTGACAAAGCCCATAATGCAATCATAGTATATAATAAACCTATAACAAAAGATGTAGATTCAAAGGGTTTCAATAGTTTGATTTTTGGCTGTACAAAATAAGCTAAAGCAGTTAATATCATCCCAAAAATGGTAAAGCGTAAAGGATAATTCATCCCCCAGAACCTCCACCCCCAATCGCTATATACAGCGGTTTCTGTTGCAAACCACACACCCAGAGCTACTAATGTAAACACCCATAGAAGCTTAGATTCCAACTGTAAAGCCAATACACCGTAAATAACAATCGATAATAAAAACAATATAGTATAATAATGAGTATCTTTTCCTAATACTTGTCCAAGAAATCCGATACACGCAGCAGTAGCGAATGCCCCCGCGAGCATAAGTGTTTCGCTTGTCAGTGTACTTTTGGGTGATTTTTGTTTACTTTGAAAACCTAAAAAGTAAAAACCACAAGCTATAAATGCAAATACAAAACAGAAAACAATATTAGGTGCATCGTAAAACTGCATTATTAATTGTGTCAAATTATCATCTGCAAATAAAGAAAAAACTGCAAAAACAAGCGATGCCAAGGCTACCCAAAAAGCATAACGAGCCAGAATTTTCCAGTCAAAAGAACGCTCATCAATGGATGAGATTAACTCTTTCTCTTTTTCATCATCTAGAAAGCCAAACTCTTTCCATTGGGATACCACTTCACACACGAGTTCTTTTTCCTGTCTATTTAAATCAATTTTATTTTTCGACATCAACATTAAAAAGTTAATATTAGCTAATATTCTAAAATACATAAAAACTCTCGTTATTAAGTACGGCGAATAATAAGTAACTTTGCAAGTTACAAAAAAATCAAGGTTCTATGTCGAAATCAAAAGCAGTGGATTTAGGAGATCAAAATGAAGTTGAGGTTTATGGTGCTCGTGTTCATAACTTGAAAAACATTGATATTTCCTTTCCTAGAAATGAACTCGTAGTAATTACTGGACTAAGTGGCTCTGGTAAATCTTCGCTGGCATTTGACACCATTTATGCTGAGGGGCAACGTCGATATATGGATACTTTCTCCGCTTATAGCCGTCAATTCTTAGGGGGTATGGAACGTCCAGAAGTTGATAAAATATCAGGTCTAAGCCCTGTAATTTCTATTGAGCAGAAAACGACCAGTAAGAACCCGAGATCTACTGTAGGAACAATAACCGAGATTTATGACTTTCTTCGCTTATTATATGCTAGAGCTTCTGAAGCTTTCTCTTTTGTGAGTGGCCAAAAGATGCAACGTATGTCCGAAGAACAAATTGTAGCACGGATATTAACGGACTTCAACAATGAAGCTATCAATATTCTCGCTCCCTTAGTAAAAGGTCGTAAGGGGCATTATAGAGAATTATTTGAACAAATCCGTAAACAAGGCTATACAAAAGTAAGAGTGGATGGAGAGGTGCTGGATTTGGCAGCCAAAATGCAAGTCGACAGGTATAAAATACATGATATTGAGGTCGTTGTCGATCGACTACAGGCTACAGAAGATGACCAAAAACGCCTCTACGATTCGGTCTTGCAAGCGATGAAAGTAGCCAAAGGAGTCATCAAAATAATCAATAAAGACGGCTCCAAAGAACAATTTTTCAGTAGATATCTTATGGATGCTGAATCAGGCATCTCCTATGACGAACCGCAACCCAATACATTCTCTTTCAACTCGCCGTATGGTGCATGTCCAAAATGCGATGGCCTGGGCTACGTTTTTGAAATTGACAAAAACATCGTTATACCAGATCCTAAATTAAGTATTCAAAAAGGAGGTATTGTCCCTCTTGGGTCTGCAAAAGAGAGTTGGAACTTTGCTGTGCTAAAAGCTGTTGCTAACAAATTTGAGTTTTCGTTGACTACACCTCTTGAAAAGTTAACCGAAGAGCAAATAGATTTAATATTATTCGGGAACGACGAACCTGTTCCATTGACTGTATCGTATGGTTCATATGGGGCACGTGAATATCGTGTCAACTTTTCTGGTATTTTCAAAATGCTCGAAGAAATGACGGGCAAACAAAGTGATAATGCGCCCGCATTGGATGACTTCCGCACACAGGTGTGTTGTCCAAGTTGTGAAGGAGCTCGACTTCGCAAAGAATCCTTACACTTCAAAATAGATGGCAAAAATATCAGCGAGCTTGCTACAATGGATATTGGCAGTTTAATGGAATGGTTCCTAGATCTAGAGGATCGATTAGATGATAGACAAAGAGTCATTGCATCGGAGGTGCTTAAGGAAATCCGTATTCGTATAGGTTTCTTACTGGATGTTGGACTAAACTATCTTACGTTGAATAGATCATCCAAAAGCCTTTCAGGAGGCGAGGCACAGCGTATACGACTAGCAACACAAATAGGTTCTCAATTGGTAAATGTCCTTTACATCTTAGATGAGCCCAGCATTGGCTTACACCAACGTGACAATGAGCGCTTAATTAATTCTTTAAAAAACTTGCGCGATATTGGTAATTCTGTATTAGTGGTTGAGCATGACAAAGACATGATTCTAGAAGCAGACTATGTTATTGATATGGGGCCGGCAGCGGGTGTGAATGGTGGACTAGTAGTCGCTCAAGGGACTCCCAAACAGATTCTAAAAGCGAAATCCCTTACAGCAGAATACTTAAATGGCCGTAAAAAGGTAGAAATACCAACGGAACGCCGACAAGGCACGGGAGATGTATTAAGTTTAAAAGGAGCGACTGGGAACAACTTACAAAATGTTTCAGTAGATTTTCCTTTGGGTAAATTAATATGTGTAACGGGTGTATCAGGCTCTGGAAAATCAAGCTTAATTACCGGAACATTATATCCTATTTTAAATAAACATTTCTTTCGGGCCAAAGCTACCCCTATGCCGTATAAAAGCATTGAAGGCCTAAACAAAATAGATAAAGTCATTGAAATTGATCAAAGTCCTATCGGACGAACTCCACGTTCTAATGCTTCGACCTATACTGGTGTTTTCTCTGATATCCGAACACTGTACGTACAGTTACCTGAATCAAAAATACGGGGTTACAAGCCGGGACAATTCTCTTTCAATGTGAAAGGTGGTCGCTGCGAAACATGCCAAGGAGCCGGAATGAAGATTATAGAAATGAACTTTCTACCTGATGTACAAGTTCCTTGTGAGACATGTCACGGCAAGCGATACAATAGAGAAACTTTAGAAGTTAGATATAAAGGTAAGTCGATATCTGATGTATTGGATATGAGTATTGAAGATGCTGTTGATTTTTTCGAACACATACCTTCAATTCATCGAAAGATAAAAACTTTACGTGATGTCGGCTTAGGATATATCACGCTGGGACAATCCTCGACAACGCTTTCTGGAGGGGAAGCACAACGTGTAAAATTAGCAACAGAACTCTCCAAGAAGGATACTGGGAATACATTCTACATCTTGGACGAGCCTACAACTGGACTCCATTTTGAAGATGTAAACGTACTACTTGGTGTTATCAATCGTCTCGTGGATAGAGGAAATACGGTATTAATCATTGAACATAACCTAGATGTAGTTAAAACAGCCGATTGGGTTATTGATATGGGGCCTGAGGGTGGTAAAGGTGGCGGAAAAGTCTTGTTCGCTGGCTTACCAGAAGAGCTTATCAAAGTGAAGAATAGCGAAACAGGTCGATTCTTGAAAATGGAGATGTAAGCATTAAAATAATCCCTAAGGTAAATTTTCTTAGGGATTATTTATTAACGACTACTTCTTTAAGTCAATAATTATAACACCATTTTTCCCTTTATCACCATATTTAGAATCAGAAGCTTTATCCTTCAATACAGTTATAGATTCAATATCATTTGGATTGAGTGACTTCAAATTAAAATTTTCATCCTTCTCAATTCCATCAACAACAAAAAGTGGAGGTTCACTACTAGGATTCGCTCTCAAAACAATTTTTTCAACCGATTTCCGTTGTTTTGGAATGAAAACGCCATCCATCTTTTGAACATCAGGCTTAGAAAGGATAGCCACAGTTTCACTTCTGCCTTTATAAGCAACATCTGTAATTTCTTGATCGGCTGACATTTCTTTAGAAAGTCTAGATACAGAATGCGATTTTGTTTCGATAATAATGACTCCATTTTTTCCTTTATCACCATATCTATCAACCACAGCACTATCCTTCAATACGGTTACAGATTTAATATCATTTGGATTCAGTGAGTTCAAATCAAAACTTTTGTCTTTCTCCACACCATCTAGTACATACAATGCATTCATTATTCGCTCTTGATTCTTTCTCTCTCCTTCAACAGAGTATGCTCTAATCACACCATCATAATTACCTATATCATCTACATGTTTACCGTATTTCCCCGACAGAATTGACTTATTAGATATTAAAGTTAAATTCTTTAGATTATCGTCGGCAATAGCAAAAAAATCAGCTTTTGGCAATATATTTCCATCATAATCGTACAAATATGTCTTTTTATTATCAACTTCATTTTTACTTTTTAGACGTTTAAAATCTTCTTCTTGCTGATTAGTCTTAATTACTGATTTATCCGAAAAACCTGCTCGTTGCTTTGAAGTCATCACAAATAATGCGTCTGCGTTAGGTTTTCCAATTTTTCTCTGAATTTCAACTTTATCTTTATAGATATCTACACCTGAAATCTCTGCCCTTGGGAAAGCCAAGAAATCATCCAGCGAAACTAACTTACCATCGATTTCATAATAATTATTGAGTTTTGCAACATTTTCCTTGTCAAAATCCAGAGCTAACAATGGATATTCTTTTGAATTAATCTGTGTACTATCAAACATACTAATTGGCTTGACAAAGGTAGGTGTTTCTTTTACCAACTCGACTACATGTTCAATCCTACTCTCTGCTTGACTAAGTGTAAACGTTGCTCCCGCCAACAGCAATATTGGAAGCAGAAAGACATATTTGCTTAACGCTAATCGAGAAGATCGTTTTTTGTTCATCATCATTATCCGTTTTTTTAGGGTTTTAAAATTAAACTGATTGCTAATACCAACTGCAGTCCCATGCTTTGTGACATTTAGCAACGAATATTGATAGCTTTGTCGATCAACACCATTATTTAATACTTGTTGATCAGTCAAGAACTCTAAATTTTGATTCACAGCCCTACGCATTAGCCATACGAAGGGATTATACCAACAGCCTATCAATAATATTTCGAACAAGAGAATATCCCAGGTATGACGGCCTTTTACATGGACCATTTCATGCTCAAAAATATCATTCAACTCAACGTCCTGATGTTGAATCTGGTGTAAATATATTTTGTTAAAAAAAGAAAAAGGGACGATCGGAAAGACCACATTACGAAACCAATAAGACTGCCACTGCGCCTCTTTCGAATAAAAATGTATCCGTAACAAACTGAACAATTGCAATACTAATTTACAAATGATAATCAAGCCACCAATAGTAATACCAACTAACAATATATCATACAAAGAATATGTCTTAGATAGGTGCTCGACATTATCTAAAGGAACATAATCCCAAACAACAGGAATCGAGACTATAGTCTGCTTTACAAAAAAAGACTTCAAATCTATCAAAGGAAATATAAATGCATATAGAGCACCTACAACAAAGTAAATTCGATTCAGTACATAAAATGTCAAACCCTTCAACAGTAAATGATATCCTAGAAAAATCAGCGTCAACAACAAATTGACTTGTATAATATAGCTTAGAAGGTTTTCCATCTTAATTAGGATTTATTGTTTTTGATCATATCCAATATCTCATTCAACTCTTCTGAAGATAACTTATCCTCTTTCACGAAAAAAGAAACCATCTCTTTGTAAGAGTTTTTAAAGTAATCGCCTACAAAGGAATTCATGAACCTAGCTTTATATTCTTGCTGCGAAATGATCGGTTCATAACGCTTCGCATTAGCATATTTAACACCTTTCACATAGCCTTTCTTTTCCAAATTCTTTACCGTAGAAGCTAAGGTGGTGTAAGGAACCATATCTCCAGTCAGATTATCCAATATTTCCTTGATAAAACCTCCATTCAATTGCCAAATGGATAACATGGCCTCCTCTTCTTGTATCGTTAATTTTTCTAAATTCATATATTTCAAATTACTATATATTCACAATATTACGACAACTTCGTAGATAGCAAAAGTATTTTAACATTTTATTTCATATTAGGTGTTGAAATAGCCAAATCATACACTAATTAAATCAAATGTAAAATATAGTAACATTATATATTCGGCGACTACTTTAAGTATTAGGATTATTTCCATAATAACAAAGTGCTATGCTGGAATATGTTCCAGTTTTTGGATGTATATAATTCACATTTTGACACCCAATGAAAATATGCAATACTTCAATTACCTTACAACAAGCTAATGTTAATAAATTATTGGCTCAAAATAATAGGTTAAAAAACAGACAATAAGTCTTTCTGAATTATGACGCATAAATGTCACAAATTTCATAATCTACCCACCTTTTATTCGCCTATTTTTTTTATATTTGTAATATATACATTAGAAAATACTATGTCTGATAAAGCATCTATTACTTTAAATGGTAATACCTTAGAGTTGTCTGTACTAACAGGTACTGAAGGAGAAAAGGCCATTGATATTTCAAAATTAAGAGACCAAACAGGACACATTACATTAGATCCTGGATATAAAAATACTGGAGCAACTAAAAGTGCAATAACATTTTTGGACGGAGAAAAAGGTATTCTTAAGTACCGTGGTTACAAGATTGAAGATTTAGCTGAAAAATCTACTTTCTTAGAAGTTGCTTATTTATTAATTTACGGTGATCTACCTTCTAAACAAACATTAGAAGATTTTAGAACCGCTATTAAGGAGCAAATGATGGTTCACGAAGACATGAAAAACTTCTTCGCTGGATTTCCTTCTAAATCCCACCCGATGGGGCAGCTTTCTTGTTTAGTTGGTGCGCTTTCTGCGTTCTACCCAGAGTCTTTAAATCCTAACCCAACAGAGGAAGAAGAAAATAAAACAATCATCAACTTATTAGGTAAGATGCCTACGATTGTTTCATGGATTCAAAAGAAATCACTTGGTCACCCTGTAGTATATCCGAAAAGAAACTTCGGTTATATAGATAACTTCATGAATATGATATTCGGAGAAGTTAATTGTGATAAAGTATTTGATGACGCAGTGTTAGATGCAATGCGTATATTATTGATTCTTCATGCTGATCACGAACAAAATTGTTCTACATCAACAGTACGTATGGTAGGATCTTCAAATGCTAACTTATATGCTTCAATCTCTGCTGGTATCAATGCTCTTTGGGGCCCACTACACGGAGGTGCTAATCAAGCCGTAATTGAAATGTTGGAAGACATCAAAAATGACGGTGGTGACGTTGAAAAATATTTAGCAAAAGCTAAAGATAAGAATGATCCTTTCCGCTTAATGGGTTTTGGTCATCGTGTATACAAAAACTTTGATCCTCGTGCAAAAATTATAAAAAAAGCAGCGGATGATGTTTTAGAGAAATTAGGAATTAATGACCCTGTATTAGACATTGCCAAAGGTTTAGAAAAAGCTGCATTAAGTGATCAATATTTCATTGACCGCAAATTATATCCAAATGTTGACTTCTATTCTGGTATTATTTACCGTGCATTAGGCTTTAACTCTGATATGTTTACTGTATTATTTGCATTAGGTCGTTTACCAGGATGGATAGCACAGTGGAAAGAAATGCGTGATAATAAGGAGCCAATTGGTCGTCCAAGACAACTTTATATTGGAGAAGTAGATCGTACATATATTCCATTAGAAGAAAGATAAAATAGAAAAGGCAGAAATTAATTTCTGCCTTTTTATTTATATTTAAGTTATGTATAAATTTATAATTACAACGGCAATTATTGTATTATATTCTTCTTGCGATCAAGGTCCATATAAGAAAGCTATGGATTTGAATAAGATTGGAACCATGTTTTATTTAGAAGATAATGACAGCGCCTTATATTATTTCAATAAAGCAATCAAAACAGACAGTACATTTCAGCCTGCTATTCAAAACAAAGCCAATTATCATATTGGGAAACAGCAATATGAAGAAGCTCTCGAAACAATCGATTTACTCCTAGCTCAAGATTCATATGTAGAAGCGTTTCAAATGAAGGGTATGCTCCTTGATATTTTAGGTAGATCCGATGAGGCGAAACAGAATTACCTGCAAGCTATTACTGGCATAGAGAATAGACTAAATCTAGCTTCAAAAGAAAATGAATCTTTACACCAATACAATCTTGGATTTACATATTTTTTATTAAATGATACTACAAAAGCAGTAAAACTAATTCAACAAAGCAAAGCAAGCGTAAAAGATAGCCATTTAGGGGATTCTATTTTGAATAACCTAGGTGATAAAACAAAAATTATTCAAATGGTACTAAAGTAATAGAGGAGAAATATTAATTTTCTTCTTCCCACCAATCACTACTTTTGAGATCATCAATTTCCCGCCTATCTTTTTTAGTAGGACGACCAGTACCTCTATCTCTTTTTAATATTGGGGCATGAAAAACAGATTTAAATCCATACGTTTCTTCTACTGGAGTTCGATCTTCATAAAACATAATAGCTGTCTTAGCATCGACCCTCTTGTCTAATAAGCCCGTGACAAACACTACCTTCCGTTCAAGTCCCTTTTGAATAGCATAGGTATCCCCTATTTTGACAACATAGGAAGGCTTTATATTTTGGCCATTTAATTTTACACGTCCAGCTTTACAAGCTTCCGTAGCCAAACTTCTTGTTTTAAAAATACGAATAGACCACAGATATTTATCAATACGAAGTTTCTCGGGTTCATTTGCCATAGGTACAAAGCTAATCAATAGGAATGAAATTTGGAACGTTCTATAGCATAGATATCAGCAAAAAACAGCATATTTGTATTATCAAAAAAATTGAGCCTTAAAGACATGGAGCTTCAAAACTTACAATCATTAATAGAAGAAGTTTGGGAAGATAGAAAGTTGTTGACCAATACAACTTACACCAACGCAATCGAAACCGTTATCGAAAAGTTGGATCATGGAGAATTACGAGTTGCACATCCTTTAGGTATGCAATGGCAAATAAACGAATGGGTTAAAAAAGCAGTTATTTTATACTTTCCTACTAGGGAGATGGAGGTAATTGAAAATACACCTTTCGTTTATCATGATAAAATGAAGTTAAAAACAGACTTTAAAGAATCAGGAGTACGTGTTGTTCCCGGAGCATCCGCGCGGTATGGTGCCTATTTAGCAAAAGGCGTAATCATGATGCCGTCATATGTAAATATAGGAGCTTATGTGGATGAAGGTACTATGGTTGATACTTGGGCAACTGTAGGCTCTTGCGCGCAAATAGGTAAGCATGTACATCTATCAGGAGGCGTAGGGATAGGCGGTGTTCTAGAGCCCATTCAAGCAGCACCTGTAATCATAGAGGATAATGTCTTTGTAGGATCTCGTGCTATCGTAGTCGAGGGAGTACATGTTGAAAAAGAAGCCGTGTTGGGCGCCAACGTAGTACTAACAGCTTCTACTAAAATTATTGATGTCTCTGGATCCACTCCTAAAGAATATAAAGGTAGAATTCCTGCACGATCAGTTGTGATCCCTGGCTCCTACACTAAAGTGTTTCCTGCAGGAGAATACCAAGTTCCGTGCGCGTTAATTATAGGCCAACGAAAAGAATCAACAGACAAAAAAACATCATTAAACGATGCTCTTCGTGAGCACAATATTGCAGTATAAAATGGCAAGTAGTTTTGTAAATAAAGACGACATTAATCGAGCATTAGAAACGTTGAAAAATGGGGGCTTAATCCTATACCCTACAGATACTATTTGGGGAATAGGATGTGATGCTACCAATCCAGAAGCAATTGAAAAAGTATACGCCTTAAAAGGAAGAGATAAAAGTAAAAGTATGCTTGTTCTTTTACATACTGATAATCAATTAGCAGCTTATGTAAATGATATTCCAGAAGTTGCCTATGAGTTAATTGAGGCATCAGATCGTCCATTAACTATAATATATTCCAATGCAAAAAATATTGCACAAAATGCATTAGCAGAGGATGGTTCTATTGGGATACGAGTTGTAAATCATACCTTTTGTCAACAACTTCTTCAGCGTTTTAGAAAACCAATCATATCGACTTCCGCTAATATTAGCGGAGAGCCTTCGGCATTGACATTTGATGATATCACGGACACTATTAAGGAAGGGGTCGATTATATCGTCGAGTATGGACAGAACGATCATCAACAAGGTAAACCTTCATTAATTATGAAGTTAGACCCTAGTGGGAAATTTGAATTTTTACGTAAATAAAATAATGATGAAACAATTACTAACAGTCGGATTTTGTTTGCTAGCAATGCTATCGATTTCATATGCACAGCAAAATATTAAACCTGCAAAATCAGGAGTAACCTATGGAAAGGCAATAGACAAGAAAAATGCAGTCAGTGTCAAAGCACTTGAGTCGAAATTACAAACAAACAAAGATTTTACTGGTAAAATAGAAGGAGAAGTACTATCTGTATGTAAGAAAAAAGGCTGTTTCTTAACTCTTAAACGTGAAGGAAGTACTGATCCAATAATGGTTCGTTTTACAGACTACGCATACTTTGTTCCCGAAGATCTCATAGGTAAAACCATTGTAGTAGAAGGAAAAGCTAAAATGAAAGAGACTTCAGTTGAATGGTTGAAGCATTATGCTGAAGACGAAGGAAAAAGCAAAGAAGAGATTGCAAAAATAAAAGAGCCCAAAAAAGATATAAGTATTGTGGCAGATGGTGTCCTTGTTATAAAATAAAAATAACTCCAGTTTTATAAATCAAAAAAAACAGCTACTTAATGAATTATGTAGCTGTTTTACTTTATATAAAACAATATACTTAACAAATTTAATTTTGTGATTTGTATATTCGCTTCATGATTGTCTTCAAAACAAATTCTTGTCAGTCCATTAATGCAAAAGGACAACTAATTACATTTACAAAACCTTTGATCATGGGTATATTAAATGTAACTCCCGACTCTTTCTTTGATGGAGGTCAACACAACTCCATAGAAGGCGCACTCCACAGAGTAACAAAAATGATCGCTGAAGGTGTAGATATTATTGATATTGGAGCATACTCATCGAGACCAGGCGCACCATTAATTACTGCTCAAGAAGAAATTGATAGAGCAATTCCTGTGATTGAAGTTATAAAAAAAACATACCCAGACATTTTGCTTTCGATAGATACCTTTAGGGCTGATGTAGCAGAAGCAACAGTAAAAGCTGGTGTGCATATTATCAATGATATATCAGGGGGTAGCCTCGACGATAAAATGTTCCAGACTGTAGCCAATTTACAAGTGCCTTATATCCTAATGCACATGCGAGGTACACCCGAAACAATGCAAGAGCAGGTATCATACACGGATATTGTAACTGATATATGTACGTATTTTGGAGAAAAGATTAATACATTAAGAGAATTTGGGGTAAAAGATATAATTTTGGACCCAGGATTTGGATTTTCTAAAACTATTGATCAAAACTATGAACTCCTGAAAAGAGTAGATGAATTTCACTACTTGGGTCTACCCCTGCTAGGAGGAATATCACGAAAGTCAATGATTTATAAAAAACTGGGAATAACACCCCAAGAATCATTAACTTCAACAATTGTTTTGAATACCTTACTATTAGAACGTGGTGTTCAAATCATACGAGTACATGACGTGCAAGAAGCAAAAGGAATCGTCGACTTACTTTACTAACCTTAATCAACATATGAAAAAGAATAAAGACATTGCTACCATTGGCTTTGCTCTATTTGCCATGTTCTTTGGCGCAGGCAACCTACTATTACCTCCTTATTTGGGACTACAGGTAGGAGAACATACATTAATAACGATTATTGCATTTGGATTAACTGGAATAATTTTACCATTCTTAGGTATATTATCCATCGTGAAATCAGGTAATACCATTTATGACTTAGGAAATAGGATACATCCTCTATTGGCTCCAATATTGGGTACCATCATTATGTTGTGTATCGGCCCTTTAATTGCAATCCCAAGAACAGGAGCTACTACATTTGAAGTCGCTATAGCTCCCACATTTAAAGACTTTAATCCTATTATATTTTCAATTCTCTTTTTTGGTTTAACCTGGTTATTGAGTATCACTCCTTCGAAAGTTGTTGATATAATAGGAAACTTACTTACTCCAATTCTTCTTGTTTTGTTAACTATATTAATAGCAATAGGAATAATTAATCCTTTATCAGACTATTCCAACACTGAATTGACTACCACAGAGTCTTTCAAACTTGGTTTCGTTGAAGGATATCAGACCGTTGATATGCTGGCGTCTTTAGTATTCGCAGGGATCATAATATCAGCAGCAAAAATAAAAGGTTATACCAGTACGTCCCAAAAAAGCTCCGTAGTAATATCTTCGGGAGTAATATCTTCAGTATGTTTAGTTTTCATATATGGAGGATTAGTCTATCTAGGTGCAACCTCAGGAATTACAGATAAAGAGATCAACAGATCTGCTTTATTAATACATATTGCTAACAGTACATTAGGGGGATTAGGTATGACTGCAATTGGAGTTTGTATTGCATTAGCTTGCTTAACTACTGCTATTGCATTGACGACAGCCGTAGGATCTTTCTTTACAGAATTATTCAAAGGAAAGGTCAGTTATAAAATAATAGTTACGGCATGCACCTTATTATCTGCAGTTTTAGCTATATCTGGTGTAGATAATATTATTCAATTTGCTTATCCTCCACTTGCATTTGTATATCCTATCGCTATAACATTAGTGTTATACATTATTCTATTCGGCAGTATAGTTAAGAATAAAACACCTTATATCGGGGCATTATTAGCATCTACTGTTATTGCAATAATGAGCACAGGACAAATTCTTAACCTTTGGTCCGAAAGTCAAACGAATATATTCAAAGCACTACCGCTTTATGAAATTGAACTAGCTTGGGTTATTCCTTCTATAATTGGGTTCCTCATAGGCTTATTGATTAGTAAAACTAAAAAACAGTATAATACATAAGTCAAAAAAAAACAGGCTTGAATTAAAATAATTCAAGCCTGTTTTTTTAACTAAAATATACTTTCTAACGGACGGTACTACCCGATACAATAGAAGTATGAGGACTCACAAAATCAAGACGTCCGTCATTATCCTCAGCCATAAGAATCATACCTTGGGATTGAATACCTTTAATCTCACGAGGCTCCAAATTCACCAAAATAGATACCTGCTTACCCACTATATCTTCAGGTTTAAAGAACTCTGCAATTCCAGATACCACAATTCGTTGATCAATACCGGTGTCAATTTTTAATTTTAATAACTTCTTAGTTTTTGCTACTTTCTCTGCTTCCAAAATAGTCCCAACTCGAATATCCAATTTCACAAAATCATCAAAAGTAATATTCGCCTTTGCAGGTGCCGCTGGTGTTATAACTTTGGCATTATTAGCTTTAGCTTCTGCTAACTTACTTAATTGTGCTTCTACTTGCTCGTCGGTAATCTTATCAAATAAAAGTTGAACTGCACCCAATTGATGGCCTTCACTTAATAAATCTGATCTCCCAGCATTTTGCCATGCTTGAGGAGCTAAATTAAGCATCTCAAATAACTTCATCGCAGTCTTAGGTAAGAATGGCTGAGACAAAATAGCCAAATTAGCGACAATCTCTGCAGCAACATTCAAGACTGTTTTTACCCGTTCAGGATCTTCCTTAATTACTTTCCATGGTTCCTCTTCAGCCAAGTATTTATTACCTAGACGAGCGGCATTAATAAACTGACTCATAGCCTCTCTAAAACGATAATTACCTATAGATTGCGTGATCTGCTCTGGGAACTTAGCTAGTTCTCCCAATGCTGCGAGATCTGTTGCATTGTGATCAGTCCCCATCAATACTTTACCATCAAAGTATTTGTGAGATAATACCATTACACGATTCACAAAATTACCTAATATAGCAACAAGTTCATTATTTACTCGAGCTTGAAAATCTTTCCATGTGAACTCACTATCCGAGGTCTCAGGCAAAATTGACGTCAGAACATAACGTAATTCATCTTGCTTACCAGGAAATTCCTCAAGATATTCATGTAACCACACAGCATGGTTACGAGAGGTAGAAAGCTTATCTCCTTCTAAGTTCAAGAATTCATTTGCAGGTATATTTTCTGGCAGAATATATTCGCCATGAGCATGGAGTATCGCAGGAAATGTAATACAGTGAAATACAATATTATCCTTACCAATAAAATGAATTAATGTTGAATTGTCTGCTGGATTAGCTTGCTGCTTCCAATAGTCTTCCCAATTCTTATTATTATCAATTGCCCATTGCTTAGTTGCAGATATATAACCAATTGGAGCGTCCAACCATACGTATAATTTCTTTCCTTCAGCTTCTTTCAAAGGAACGTCAACCCCCCAATCTAAGTCGCGAGTCATTGAACGTGGTTGTAAGCCAGATTTTAACCAAGATGAACATTGACCAAACACATTGGATTTCAAGACATCTTTTTTGCCTTCAATTAGCCATTTTTCTAACCATGGTTGATACTTATCTAGCGGAAGATACCAATGTTTTGTTTCTTTTAAAATAGGAGTTTTACCACTTAATGTAGATTTTGGATTGATCAAATCTGTTGGACTTAATGATGTACCGCATTTCTCACATTGGTCACCATAAGCTCCTTCAGAAGAACAATGAGGACAAGTTCCTGTAATATAGCGATCAGCTAAAAACTGATTAAAATCTTCATCATAATACTGTTCCGAAAACTTCTCTACAAATTCACCCTTTTCATTTAAGTTTAAGAAAAACTCTTGAGATAGCTCATGATGTATCGGCTCCGATGTACGATGATAAATATCGAATGACACACCAAATTCTTCAAAAGATTCTTTGATTTGCTTATTATATTTATCTATAATCTCACGAGGTGTTATCCCCTCCTTTTTAGCCCGGATAGTAATAGCTGCACCATGCTCATCCGAACCACATACATAAACTACATCCTTATTATTTAAACGCAAAAAACGCGCAAATATATCACCTGGAATATAAGCTCCAGCTAAATGACCTATATGCAAAGGACCATTTGCATAAGGCAATGCCGAAGTAATCGTATAACGTTTTTTAGACAAATTGCTCAAGATATTGTATTTTTAAAAGGTAATACTTAAACTATAAAA
>CANRHE010000008.1 GCA_947630335.1 uncultured Sphingobacterium sp. | reverse complement strand
TAAGAAGTATAATACTTTTTGCATGTGGCAAATATAAACAAGTTCGCTTATCATACAATGCCATTTTTTTGTAAAAATAATGTTGAACAAAGGATGACTTTAGATAATTTTTTAAAAGACTTTGCTAAAGCTATAAATATTCCTACATTTGTTATTTAGAATTGATTCAAATAAAGATAATAGATAAATATACATTACTGGATATGAAAAAGACATTCTTTACTACTTTATTATTGGCTGCCGCGTTATTTAGTAAAGCACAAGACAATACATTAATGTCAGCTGATTTTTGGAAATCTTCTCCCAATCTAAATACTGTAAAAGCAGAAATTGCAAAAGGTAACAGTCCATCACAACAAAATGCAGGTTTTTTTGACCCTGTGGTAATGGCGATTAATAATAAAGCTCCTAACGATGTAATCATTTATCTTATCGAACAAGAGGGAAATAGTATTAGTAAAAAAACTCATCATTCGAGAACATATTTACAATGGGCTGCAGCCCAAGGTAATCTTGAATTAGTAAATTACTTAATAGCAAAAGGATCTGATGTCAACTACACCGATAGTCATGGTGAGTCTGTTATTGCTTACGCTGCTATGTCAAATAAAAACATTGCTGTATTTGACGCTTTATTCCAAGCAGGGGTCGACCCAAAAGCTAAATATGAAAATGGTGCTAATCTAATCATGTACGCTATCCCATCAGATACTGACTTAAAAATAACTGATTATTTCATATCAAAAGGTATATCATTAACAGATAAGGATAACTATGGACGTACCGTGGCTGATTATGCTGCCAAATTAGGTAATTTGACTATCATAGATCAACTTATTAATCGTGGAATCAAGCCAACAGACCAAGCATTATTTTTTGCGACTCAAGGTTCTCGCCAAAAACAAAATGGTCTTGATGTATTCGAGACATTAATCACAAAGTATAAGTTAAATCCAAAAGTAGTTAATCCAGATGGTGCAAATATTCTTCATGTGATTGCTCGAAGACCCAATACAGACTTAATAAATTATTTTATTGGACAAGGTGTTGATTTAGCTCAGAGAGATAAAAGTGGCAATACAATTTTAATTGTAGCATCAGCAGGTACAAATATTGATTTTATCAAAACATTATTAGCTAACGTTAATAATATTAATGCTACAAACGAAAATGGAGAATCTGCTCTCACCAAAGCAATAGCCACAGGAACTGCAGAAATAACTTCCTTCTTAATTAAAAACGGAGCTGACATTAATATTGTTGATAGGAATGGTAATAACCTTGCTTATTATTGGTTTAATTCTTTCCGTCCAGCTGGAGCTACTGGACGCCCAGGCACTACACCCCAACCGGATGATTTTGAAGAGAAACTCATCGTATTAAAAAATGCTGGAGTAAATATTATTTCGCCTCAACAAGATGGGAGTACACTGTTACATCTAGCTGTAGAAAAACAAAACCTAGATTTAATAAATAAAGCCATTCAATTAGGCATTGACGTCAATGCACAAGACGAAGAGGGAAATACGGCATTGCACAAAGCTGCCTTAACGGCCAAAGATGATAAAGTTTTAAGAGTATTAATCAATGCCGGTATAAACGCAGAACTTAAAACTGAATTTGATGAAACAGCTTTTGAATTAGCTAACCAAAATGATTTCCTAAAAAACAATAACGTTAACATTGATTTTTTAAAAAAATAAGATGAAAGCATACTTAAAATATTTTGCACTAACATTATTTACAATCGTATCGTTTAGTACACTTTCTGCTCAAACAAGCAAATACAAATGCATGATACAAATGCAGAATTATACAGGAAAAGAAGCTTATGTGATTATTTCTTTGATAAACTCTCAGGGTCAATATGAAAAAACACTTTCAGTTTTAGGTCCCGATAGTGAATGGTATAATACCTTACCAGAATGGGATAAATTCAGTAAAAAGAAAAAAGAAAAGTTAAATGGTATTACTGGCGCTTCTATTGCTGGAGGGGCACGAGCTACTCGTATCATTGAATTTGCTACGGATCTATTAAATAAAGGTTACAAATTACGTTTTGAATCTGCTGTAGAAACACAAAAATATTATGTTAAAGATGCAGAATTTCCTTTAACTACTACTATTTTAGACAGTAAGGAGGGTGTTAAAGGTACGGGTTATATACGTTTAATTCGTTTTATAAAAGTTCAATAACAAATGACATTATCCATTTGGAGGTATGCACATTTAGCACTAGCCATCATTTCCTCTTTATTTTTGTTAATATTATCTGTTACAGGAATTATATTAGCTTATGATGCTATAGATGAAAAAGTACCAGCCTACCGAGTAGAGAAATTCAACGAAATAACCCTTGCGGAAAGCTTACCTGTGCTGCGCGAGGCATATTATGAAATATTAGAAATCAAAGTCGACCATAATGACTTTGTGACCATTGATGCTCTGGACGAAGAAGGTAACCCGTTTCAAGCGTATATCAATCCTTTAACTGGCGAGAAACTGGGTGATATTAAGCCCAAAAGCCAATTTATCCAATGGACTACCGCCTTACATAGATCTCTATTTCTGAAAGAAACTGGTCGTACTATCGTTGGTGTAGTTTCATTTTTGCTGATGTTAATTACAATCAGCGGTTTTATCCTCATTCTAAAAAGGCAAAAAGGAATCCGTCATTTCTTCAACAAGGTAAACAAAGACTTTTTCTCACAATATTTTCACGTTATCACTGGACGTTGGCTACTCATTCCTGTACTAGTGATTGCCGTGACAGGCACAATTATTTTTGTCGTTCGTCTTGACATGATGAAATCCGAAAACGTAGAGGTGGAGCATGCCAACAGCGAAGAAAAAGATAAAGAATTAAAGAATTTTGAATTCTTCGCCAATACCAAATTAGCAAATGTAGAACGTGTCGAATTCCCTTTTATCCCAGAGGATGCGGAAGAGCCTTTTATCATTCATTTACAAAACAAATCCGTAAGCATCAATCAAGTAACTGGAGAAATCATTTCTGAATCTATCTATCCTTATAGCGCAGTTTTGGAAAAGATAAACATCGATCTTCACACAGGACGTACGAATATTATTTGGGCTATTATATTAGGTTTAGCTTCCCTGAATATTGTATTCTTTATTTACACGGGATTTGTAATTACTTTCAAACGGACTCGCACAAAAATAAAAAACAAGTTCAAAGCTTCTGAAGCCGAAATCGTTATTCTAGTTGGTTCGGAAAATGGTACCACGCTGTTCTTTGCCAATCAAATCCAAAATCAACTCCTTTCGGAAGGTCAGAAAGTCTACCTCTGCGAAATGAACAAATATGGACTATTTCCTAATGCAAAACATTTGCTGGTATTCGCTTCGACCTATGGACTAGGTGATCCACCAAGTAATGGGAATACATTTATAGATTTAGTGGAACAATTCCCGCAACAGCAAAATATACAATATTCAGTAATTGGTTTTGGCTCCAAATCCTATGCAGATTACTGTGCTTTTGCATATCAAGTAGATGCTCTATTATCATCGCAAAAATGGAGTTCATCATTACTACCCATTCATACGGTAAACGATCGTTCTCCGAATGAGTTCGTTCAATGGGCAAACGAGTGGTCGCATAAATCTTCGATTACATTGGTCACCTCCCCTGCAGTGTATAGTGTCAAAATCCCAAGTTTGAAGAAGTTTACTGTTGTTGAAAAAACATCTGTCACTGCAGATAACAGTACCTTCAAAATTATACTTAAACCGAGCAAAAAACAAGGTTTCCAATCTGGTGATTTACTGGCGATTTATCCTGCTAACGATAATCAAGAGCGCTTTTACTCGGTCGGAAAAGTAAATGGAAATATCCAACTGATTATTAAGTTATTTGAAAATGGACTAGGCTCAAGCTATCTTCATTATTTAAATGTTGGCGATACCATTTCGGCAAGAATAATGGAAAACAAAAATTTCCATCTGCCACAATCAGCAAATAAAATCGCACTAATAGCAAATGGGACTGGCATTGCTCCTTTCCTAGGAATAATTCATGAGAACAATTCTCAAAAAGAAATTCAGCTTTACGTTGGCTTCAGAAATAACAATTCCCTTACACAAAGCTATCAACAATTTGCAGATGAGCAGATTGAAAAACAAAGATTAACGCAAATTCATTTCGCTTATTCGCGAGAAGAAAGCAAACAATATGTAATGGATTTAATCCAAAGAGATGCGCATTACTTCACTCGATTATTACAAGAGAATGGTGTTATCATGATTTGCGGTTCTTTGGCAATGCAAAAGGATGTCGAAATCAGCTTGAATAGCATTTGTTTCGAAAAAAATGGAAAATCATTACAGCATTACATAGATAACAAACAAATACTAACAGATTGTTATTAATGAAGAAAAGAAATGCATGTTATACAATAACAGCACAAATTGCACTAGTATTTATATTTTTAATACAATTTGTCCAAGCCCAACAACAGGTGATGGTTGAACGCCCTGTCATATTGATGGGCTCCGTTTTTCAAATCACCATCGTAGCGGAAGATTCAACGAGAGCTAATCAGTTTATTGATATGACCATAGCTGAAATGACCCGAATCGAAAACCTAATATCCGAATGGCAACCACATACGCAGATTTCTCAAGTCAACCATAATGCAGGTATAAAAGCGATTGAAGTAGATCGTGAAGTTTTTGACCTGACCAAGCGCGCTATAGCTTATTCCGAAATGACCAACGGTGCCTTTGATATTAGTATAGCGGCTATGGATCGAATTTGGTTGTTTGATGGAACAATGGATAGTATCCCTAGCCCCCAAGCTATCAAAAAATCAATTGCTAAAGTCAACTACAAAGACATTATTTTAGATAGTACTAATTCTACTATCTTTCTGAAAAACAAAGGAATGAAAATTGGTTTTGGTTCTATAGGTAAAGGTTATGCTGCAGACAAAGGTCGCCAATTAATGATTCACAACAACGTAAAAGCTGGTATTGTGAATGCTTCCGGAGATATTGCGACATGGGGTTTACAACCGAATAAAAAACCTTGGCTAATCGGTATTAACAATCCTTTCAAAAAAAACGAAATTATCAAGATTTTGAAGCTGAAATATGATGCAGTAGCAACTTCGGGTTCTTATGAAAAATACGTCGAGATTGATAATGTCCGCTACTCGCACATCATCAACCCGACAACAGGATATCCAGCTACTGGATTGACCAGCGTTACGATTTACGGTCCATCTGCAGAATTTGCAAATGCTCTAAGCACTTCGATTATAGTATTAGGAGAGAAAGAAGGTAAGAAATTAGCGAAAAAACATCCACTGTATAAATACTTATTTATCACGGATAAAGGAAAAATAATAAAATAAAAAAATCCTAGTTTCGTGAGAAAACAAAACTAGGATTTAGATATTGAGTTTATAAACAATTATACAACTTCATTTATTGGAACTTCTTCAAGATATTTCTCTAAACTATCATCCATTTCATCCATCCACTCCGTATGGTGTTCGGCTGCAAGCGTCCCTGTCATCACAGATTTATAAACCTTATCTCTATAATTCAGAATATCCGTTTCTTTTGTCTTAAGCCATTCTTTAAACATATCAGAAACTTTATCTAAATCAAATGGAGGATAATCCGTGAAAGATATTAAATCCTTGATATAATTTGTTTGAAAGTCTACGTGGTCGAATGCAGAAGTCAGAGCTGCTTCCCCATCCATCCACACTTTAATATCAGCAGTACGATCTGTAAAACTTGGTAATTGGATGCGGCCCAACATATAATCACGAGCAAACCAAGCTTGGGTATCAAACATGTTGAAAGTATAATATTGATCCTGCATTCCTAGGAAAATAAGGCGAGGATTGGGATTAAAAACTACCCCTTTGAATAAATTATCAGGATACAGACAATTTTTTGTCTTTAAGCGAAGATTATCAGGTAAGAAAGGGAATTTATGTTGATACCCTGTACATACAATAACAGCATCATACTCTTTAAAAGTACCATCAACAAAATAAGCTGTATTACCCTCAAAATGACTCACCAAAGGTCGCTCTTCAATTCCATTGGGCCAATTTACTCCAATTGGATTGGAGCGATAAGAAATTGTTGATGATTTGGCTCCATGTTTATAACATTGTACTGCAATATCTTCTGCAGAATAGCTACTTCCAATTAATAGAATATCTTGATTTATAAATTGATCAGCTCCTCTAAAATCATGCGCGTGTATCACTGCTCCTGGAAAATTTTCTATTCCTTTAAAATAAGGCATATTAGGGGTTGAGAAGTGACCTGTACCTACTACTAAATAATCAAAATACTCTTCAAATGTGATGTTATTCTTAACATCGTCAAAGACAACTCTGAATTGTTGCTTATCTTCTAAATAATCCACCCAACGTGCAACAGTATTGAATTGAATAAAATCTCGAGCTTTACTTTTAGTCATTCTTCCTTCAATATAGTCAAATAACACCTCACGTGGCGGATAAGAAGAAATTGGTTTTTTAAAATGATCGAGGAAGGTATAATCTGCAAATTCAAGACATTCTTTTGGTCCATTAGACCAAAGGTATTTGTACATACTAGCATGAAGAGGTTCTCCATATTTACCTACACCAGTACGCCAAGTGTAATTCCACATACCACCCCAGTTATCTTGTTTTTCGAAACATTTAATTTCTGGAATTGAATTTCCTTTTTTTTGTTCGGCTTCAAAGGCTCTTAACATAGCCAACCCACTTGGCCCTGCACCAATCACCCCAACTTTAAAGTTCGTCATAAATAAAAATTATTGCTTCTTTTGGTTATCCAAAAAGAAGATACATTAAAAAATTAAAATTTGTGCTTATATAAGAAAGATTTTCAAAAAATCTTAAAGATGAGCTTCTACAAAGCTCCAAAAGCGATATAATTAAGAATCAAGGGACGGTAAGACACTGCACCGAGTTATTGAACCCCTATCATCTTAGCTAAGATAACGAAAATTTTCTTAAATAACAAACATAAGTCCGTTATCAATGAGAAGATTAGAAAGAAAACCTTAGATAAAAGGTATTTGAATAGGTTATTCTAAAAAAAAATCCCTAACATTATTATAGTTAGGGGTTAAGTTTTAATTATTATGATCTGCAACAGCTAATGAAAATTTAACTGCCTTTTGCGGATAATCATTCATACTCTTAGCGCTTGTATTTCCTACTACTTTTTTAACAGATATACGATCTCCTATTTTAAAACCTGATCGAACTAATTGATAGTCTAAAAGTAATGGACCACAGAAATAATTTCCATTTTGGTCTTGTTCAATTATTCCTTGGTATAAACCTTCGCGTGTTTCTCTTGGCATATTATTATAATTTTAAACAAAGTTACAAAGAATATTATCGCTATTTCTACTTATCTACTGAATCCGTATCTTTAAGCTCGTCATCAAATAAAATACGGACAGATGGGGTATAGGTGTCTTCGTATTGCTTCGTGCGACTAGCCCAAAAAAAAGCGCCTAAAAAAAACAATGCAATAATGACACTGAAACCAATTAACATAAAAATTATATTCATACCATTATACTTTTTAATAAGTTAAATTTACAACAATCCTCTCTTTTTACCAAAAAACCTTGTCATAAGACTTGTAAAAGAAATAATTGTAACTGTACTAATAGGCATCAAAATAGCTGCAAACAAAGGGGACATTATTCCTTGAACAGCAAAACTCAATCCCATGATGTTATATAAAATAGAAATTACAAAACTCATTTTTATAACCTTAACTGCATCTTTACTAAAAGCAAAGAATTGAGGTAATTTCTTAAATGATACGCCGTCTAAGATAGCATCACATCCGGGCGAAAAATTATTTATATCATCAGAAACAGCGATTCCTAAATTTGCAAGTCGCAAAGCACCTGCATCATTCAATCCATCCCCCAACATACATACTTTCTTTCTAGCTAATTGCCATTGTTCGATTCGGTGTAACTTATCATTAGGGTTTTGGTTAAACATCAAACTAGCATCTGCAGGGAAGATCAAACGTAAAGCTTCAGCACGACGCTCGTTATCTCCAGAAATTAAATGTATATCGTAATGTTCTGACTTAAATGAATTGACAACTTCTGATAGTCCATCTCTCCAAGACTGCTCTAAAGTAAAGAAGCCCTTAATTTTATTATTTATTTTCACATATACTGCTGATCCTTCTACCATAGTTTGTCTAACATCAACAAAATCTGCAGAACCAATCAAAATGGTATAGTCCAAGTAAGAGGCTATTTGTCCTTTTCCGACAACCTCTTTATAGTTTTCAAGAGACAGTCGATTACAATTGCCTAACCATTTAATGATTTCTCGGCTAAGAGGATGATTTGAATTACGACATACAGAATATATCAGATCTCGATCTATACCACCTAATTCTCCTTCAAAATACATACAAGAAGCAGTGGGAGATGTTATGGTCCCTGTCTTATCAAATACCATCGTATCAATTGCTGCCATTTGCTCTATTGCAGCGGTATTTTTGATATATAATTTATTTCTATCAAAAATACTAAGTGCAGCTGATAAAGTAAAAGGGGAGCTCAGTGCTAATGCACATGGACATGCAATAATCAATGCCGCTGTAAAAGCAGCCCAAGCTTTTTCACTATTACCGCCAATAATCCAAAATATAGCTGCTGTAGATGCTATCATTAATAAGCCTACTGTAAAATACTTACTAATAGTACCTACAAAAGTATCAAATTTCTTTTCGTACGATTTAAAGTTATCATTATTCCATAATTTTGTGAGATAACTTTGGGAAACTGCTTTAATAACCTCCAATTCTATCGCACCTCCCGTTTGTCTTCCCCCTGCGTATACCACCTCTCCTAATACTTTATCCACAGGTTTACTTTCTCCTGTAACAAAACTAAAATCAACCGCAGCCTCCCCTTGCAGTAAAATAGCATCAGCTGGGACAATTTCATTATTGCGAACTAGAATACGATCCCCTATTTTTAAATCAGACATCTGTATAGGCTTTTCTTTACCCTCTTCAATTACTGTTACTGCAACAGGAAAATAAGATCTATAATCTCGTTCAAAAGAAATGTGATAATACGTACGCTGTTGCACCCATTTACCGATCAAAATAAAGAAAACCAAACTACATAAAGTATCAATAAACCCGGCTCCCGTATGAGTTAAAACCTCAATAGCGGATCGAAAGAATAAAATAAAGATTCCTAATGCTAAGGGTACATCAAGATTCAATTGTTTCTGTTTCAAACTATACCATGCTGATTTAAAATAATCGGAAGCAGAATAAAGTAATACAGGAATACCAAATGCCAAATTCATATACCCAAAGAAACTAGCATATTCTCGTTCAAAATCCCCCATCCCGAAATAATCGGGAAAACTAATCATCATTGAGTTTCCAAAACAAAACCCAGCAACAGTAATCTTACCTATTAAACTATTTTGATTTAGCTTCTTCCCTTCTTTTACTACATCTTGAAGAGTAATCTTTGGATCATACCCAATACTATGTAGCAACTCTACTACCTCACGTAAGGAAGTTTCATTCTTATCGAAAGTAATACTAGCTTGCTTTTTCATAAAATCTACTTTAGAAGATTTTACTGCAAAGTTGAGTTTATATAAATTCTCTAATAGCCAAATGCATGAGCTACAATGAATAGAAGGAATGTAAAAAGTTATTATAGCGACATTAGAATCTTGGTAATCTACTAACTTAGCAATTATATTAGGTTCGTCTAAATAGTTTAAATTCTCTTTTTGAACTTTTTGAGATTTCCCCGGATGACTATTATACTTGTAATAACTATGTAAATTATTTTGATTCAGAACCTGATACACAGTCTGACAACCAAGACAACAAAACTTATGATCATCAAAAATATAAGAAGTGTCTTCAACCTTATCTCCACAATGATAACAATTTGAAGAAATTTTAAAATTCGATTCAATATCCATATATCACCAGTTAGATTGCTTGACTAAATAGATTATTACGCTCATTTGTCTGCTGCAAACGCTCATCAAAAGTCATACAAATATTCCTTAGAAATGATTTTCCTATTTCAGTAACAAGAATTTCATGTGCATGCATAGTAACTATCCCATCCTCTAATAAAGGTTCCAATCGTTTTTTTATTTTAGTTGTTAAGTGATGCTCGTTTCTGAGAATAACCTTCCCTCTACACATCATATCTAAAATATACTGACGAATCAATAAATCTTCCTCATTCAATAAATGTCCTTTAAAAACTGGTAATTTTCCAGCATTTATAATCGTATGGTACTCCTCTACTGTTTTGACATTTTGGGCAAAAGCCGTCCATGCATCTGAAATAGAAGAAACACCTAATCCAATCATTAATGGAGTATACCTATCTGCGTACCCCATAAAGTTACGATGCAAGGTCCCATCTTGGCTAGCTATAAACAATGCATCATCATCTTTAGCAAAATGATCCATACCAACATCAGAATAGCCGGCAGCTTGAATTAACTCTTTTCCTAACCGATATAAATTAAGTTTATCTTCTCCTATTGGTAAATCAAGCTCTGTAAAACGACGTTGCCCAGGTTTTATCCATGGCACATGTGCATAACTATAAAATGATATCCTATCAGGCTGCATTTCTAGAGCTAATTCGACAGTATTAAAAATCGTATCCATTGTCTGCTTAGGCAACCCGTAAATCAAATCAAAATTAATAGATTCATATCCAATTGACCGAGCTTCATCCATCACTTGCCTCACCTCTTGAACCGTTTGTTGACGATTAATAATAAACTGGACATGTGGATCAAAATCTTGAATCCCCAGACTCAACCTTTTAAAGCCTAAATTATATAACGTTTGTAAATGTTCTCGAGTCGTATTTGCAGGATGAGCCTCAAATGAAAATGAAGCACAATCTGTTTTGGTATTACCATTTAAAATTCCGGAGATTAAATGTTCCAAATTCTTTGGAGTAAAAAAAGTGGGGGTACCTCCTCCTAAATGTATCTCACTAATCTTAATATTATCTGTTTGAAGAGTTTCTTTATACATATTCCACTCCTTTAACAAAGCAGCTATGTAAGGTTCCTCTACATTATGATTCTTGGTAATTCGCGTATTACATCCACAATAAGTACATAAGCTTTCACAATATGGCAAATGTATATAGATACTAATACCTTTATTTTTAGACTGTTCGAATCTTTCAATCACACGTAACTTCCATTCTTCTTCAGTAAAGACTTCATTTTCCCAAAAAGGTACTGTAGGATAACTCGTATATCTTGGCGCTGCCACATTATACTTAGACACCAATGAATTCAAATGCATAACACTTATCTTTTTAACTTTTTATTATCACAACCAAATCCACACTGACAAGCATCTCCGAGACAAATACCACTAGTCCAATTATTCAAATTAGAAATGGTTTGTTTAGCAATACTTTCAAATGAATTATCCGCTAATGGGGTATTAGCTAAATGTAATTTTAATTCCCTTGCATAATCAACATCAATATGATCTAATCTAATAGATCTACTGATAATTTTCTTTACGCCTACTTTATTCAAAAGGTCTAATATTTCCTTATTTAGATGATCTCGATCAGATACAATGATCACTTCCTTTCCCTTAGCGTAGTGAATAGTACTATGCTGCAAAGGATTAGAAATTAAGGTTAAATCATGAACTTTAGCATTTGCTTTAGCAAGTGTTTCTTTCTCAGATTCTAGAATATTATATGCGACTACTTTCATGAATAGACATTCCTTAAATATTAGCTCAAAAATATTCGAAATTTGAGGTAGTACCTATGCAGCGAGTCAAGTTAATATGTGATATAAATCACTAGTGTTTTTATAATGAAAGAAGGACAGTTAATTAACTGTCCTTCTTTCATTTATTGTTTTACTTTTTTGAGTTTATCAATTGAAAATATTCTAATTGCATTGCCCTCTTTGATAATAAGTTTTTCATCCTTAAAATCTGCTAACATCCTGCTTATAGTTTCATTTGCAGTACCTGCTAAAGCTGCAAGATCATCCCGAGATATCCGAATCAAAACCTCATCTTGAATTTCGTCGACAACAGTCTTTAAAGCCACGTTGACCAATGTATTAGCCACCCTTTTACGTACAGAGTCGTATGCAAATCCTAACATTTGCTCTTCCTTCTCCTTTATATTTCCTGAAAGCAACTTGATAAATTTACTAGCTATTGCAGGCTTCTTATACATCAATTCAAAAAACTTATCTTTGGGAATTAATGCAATTTCGGAATCCTCTAGTGCAGCTGCATTATCGGTATACTTCTCATTCAATAGTACAGATTCATACCCGAAAAAAAGTTCTTCAACATGTATTCCTGTTGAAAGCTCCCGTCCATCTTGATAATACAAAAAGGTACGTACTTTACCTTTTAAAACGTAATAAATAAACAACGGAGAATCTCCTTCTTCATATATTGGCTGTTTCTTCTTAAAAGTTTTAACACGGGCTTCCTTAATTAACTCATTAAGTAAATAGCTTTGTTCCTCTTCATCCAAAAACAAATTTGAACTGTTATGCAGAGCTACAGATTGAAGACTATCTCGTTTACGTAATCGACTCTCAATGGCATTCAACAATTCTATATCGTCGAAGGGTTTTACTAAATAATCATCAGCTCCCATTTCCATCGCCTTACGCATATCCGAACGTTCAGACTTTGCAGTCAAAAATATAAAAGCAATATGCTTAGTCGTTTCGTATTTATTCAACATATACAATACTCCATAGCCATCCAATTCTGGCATCATGATATCGCATAAAATTAAATCAGGCACATGTTTAAGTGCTAGCTCCACTCCAATTTTACCATTCTCTGCAGTAATAACATTATAGTCTCCTGTAAGCGTTAAAATTTCAGCGGTACCTTCTCGAATTTCAAAATTATCCTCGATAATTAGTATTGTTCTTTTATTCATTATTGAATACTTATATTATTTTTTAAAAGTAATCTTGAAGACAGTTCCTTGTGTCATAGCTGACTGACATTCCATGTGCCCTCCCATCAAATTGATATAACGTTTGACGATATTAAGGCCCAAACCTGTTCCTGGTATGTTTCCAGTATTGTGTGCTCTAAAGAAAGGCTCAAAGAGATTCTTTTGATCTTCTTCAGGAATACCAATACCATTATCCTTAACACAAATTATACATTCAATATCATTAATTTCAGTAGAGAACTCTATAAATGTATCTTCACCTGAGTATTTAATAGCATTCGATATCAAGTTAATTACACTACTCTTCAAGAGATGTGCATCCAGTTCAAACTCCGCTTCAATACCAGTGTGTTGATAAACAATTAATTGATTTTTTTTACATATCATTTGCATCTCTTCAGAGATCTCTTCTCCAAGATGAACAATATTTATTTTCTCTTTATTAACTGCCACTAAGCCTGTTTCTAATTTTTCGAGAGATAAAAAATCATTAAGTATACCATTTAGAAGTTGAACTGCATTTTTAATACGACCTGTATGTTTTACTACGGCATCAACATCAGGTTTTTCAAGGTACTTATTAATTAAGGAAGCAGAGAGTTGTACTGAACTTAATGGAGTCCTGAACTCGTGCGATGCCATAGAAACAAATCGAGATTTCAACTGATTTAATTCTCGTTCTTTTTCTAAGGAATTACTCACTTCAGCCTTAGCCTGTTCGAGCTCAGATACTAATTTAATTAAATCTTTTGTACGCTTACGAACAATTTCTTCAAGTTCTAAAGTATGATTCAATAATCTATCCTCAGCTAGTTTCTCCTTAGTCAAGTCATGAATAAAACCTGTAAACACCGACTTGTTATTATAAAAGACCTCACTTACTGCTAATCTAAAGGGAAATGTTTCTCCATTCTTTTTACGTCCTCTAACCTCTCTACCTATTCCAATAATTTTTTTATGCCCTGTTTCTTGATAATTAGAAATATATCCATCGTGCCTACTCCGATCTGGCTCAGGCATTAGCATAGAAATATTTCTACCTATTACTTCGTCTAATTCATATTCGAAAAGTACCAAAGCAGCAGGATTCATAGATTCAATAATCCCGCGGCTATCGATAGTAATAATACCATCAATAGCCGTTTCGATCATAGCTTCTAACAATTTTGTAGACTCAAGGCTCATTATTGTAGTTTACTTTATTAATTTTTTGTATTTCACACGCTTAGGTCCTGTATCACCTAAACGTTTTTTACGATTTTCTTCGTACTCTGAGTAGTTTCCTTCAAAGAAATATACTTGAGAATCACCCTCAAAAGCTAATATATGCGTACAAATACGATCTAAGAACCATCTATCGTGAGAAATTATTACAGCACAACCACCAAAGTTTTCCACGCCTTCTTCTAGAGCGCGTAGTGTATTTACGTCAATATCATTCGTAGGCTCATCCAACAATAGTACGTTGGACGCCTTTTTCAAGGTTATCGCCAAGTGAACACGGTTACGCTCACCTCCAGATAATACACCTACTTTCTTTTGTTGATCCGCACCATTAAAGTTAAATTTAGATACGTAAGCTCTAGAATTAATAGATTTATTTCCTAACAGCAAGTTATCATTGCCATCAGTAATATTTTCCCAAACTGATTTCTCAGGATCTAAATCGTCATGCATCTGATCGACATATCCCAATACAACGGTTTCTCCAACTCTAAACGTTCCTGAATCTGGTTGTTCTTGACCAGTAATCAATCTAAATAATGTTGTTTTACCAACGCCATTAGGACCAATAATACCGACAATACCAGCTGGAGGCAAAGAAAAACTTAAGTTTTCGAATAAAATACGATCGCCATATGCTTTTGATATGTTATCTGCTTCAATCACTACATTACCTAAACGAGGTCCCGGAGGTATAAATAACTCTAATTTCTCTTCGCGTTCTTTAGTTTCTTCGGAAGCTAATTTTTCGTAATTATGCAAGCGGGCTTTAGATTTTGCATGACGCGCCTTTGGAGCCATACGCACCCATTCTAACTCACGTTCCAACGTTTTTTGACGTTTAGACTCTGTTTTCTCTTCTTGAGCTAGACGCTTTGCTTTTTGATCCAACCAAGAGGAATAGTTCCCTTTCCATGGAATCCCCTCACCTCTATCCAACTCTAAAATCCAACCTGCTACATTATCAAGAAAATATCTATCGTGAGTAACAGCTATTACAGTTCCTTGATATTGCTGTAAATGTTGCTCTAACCAGTCTATGGATTCGGCATCCAAGTGGTTGGTAGGTTCATCCAACAATAAAACATCAGGTTCTTGCAATAATAACCTACACATAGCAACTCTTCGTCGCTCTCCTCCTGACAAAGTGTCTATTTTAGCTTCAGGATCTGGGCATCGAAGAGCATCCATCGCACGCTCTAACTTAGAGTCTAATTCCCAAGCATTTGTAGCATCAATTTTATCTTGTAATTCCCCTTGACGAGCCATGAGTTTATCCATCTCGTCTGGATTCTCATATACTTCAGGCAATCCGAATTTCTCGTTTATTTCTTCATACTCTTTTAATATTCCTGCAATTTCAGCAACACCTTCCTCTACAATTTCACGTACTGTTTTTTCAGGATCCAATATTGGCTCTTGAGCTAAATAACCTACAGAGTAACCAGGCGAAAAAACGACCTCACCTTGAAAAGATTTATCCAAACCAGCAATTATCTTCAATAGCGAAGACTTTCCCGAACCATTTAATCCAATAACACCTATTTTTGCTCCGTAGAAAAAAGAAAGGTAAATGTTTTTTAATACTTGTTTTTGAGGCGGGTAAATTTTGTTTACCCCAGCCATTGAAAATATTATTTTTTCGTCTGACATAACTAGTCGGCTAACTATTTAATATTGATTTTATATCTAACAAAGATACCAAATTAAGATGTGCTAATAAAAAAAAAGTACCATATACTAATGCATTCAACCTAATGAACAACGAACAACACGCTATATCTGCCATTTTGTCTCACTAGTATAATGGCTTGATTATTGATTAATTACAAATAATTAAGATAGAGTCCTATTTAATTCTTACATTTATAGTATTCGTCTTAACGTTAAAATTAAAGAAAGATATTTACATGGAAGCAAAATTCTCACCTCGGGTAAAAGACGTAATTTCTTATAGCCGTGAAGAAGCTCTTCGCCTTCGTCATGATTATATCGGAACAGAGCATCTTTTACTTGGTCTGATTCGTGAAGGTGATGGTGTGGCAATTAAGATTCTTAGAAATCTAAATATAGATACTGCGGCCATTAGACAGTCCATTGAAGATGCTGTAAAAGGTTCTTCTATATCTAGATCTCCTGTAGGATCCGTACCCTTAACAAAGCAAGCTGAAAAAGTTTTAAAGATTACGTATTTGGAAGCGAAAATCTTTAAAAGTGATATCATTGGTACTGAGCACTTGTTATTAGCGATTCTTCGTGATGAAGATAACATAGCCTCTCAAATATTACAACAATATCATGTTACGTATGATTTGTTTAAAGCAGAGGTTGAGCAAAGTAAATCAAGTCTGCAAGGTGATATATCTAACTCGGCGGCATCTGACGATGATTATGCAGAAGAAGATAATTTTTCTGCTCCTAAAAAAGTGTCTGACATCAAGTCAAAGACACCTGTATTAGATAATTTTGGTCGCGACCTTACTAAAGCTGCTGAAGATGGAAAACTTGACCCTATAGTTGGACGTGAAAAAGAAATAGAACGTGTTTCTCAAATCTTATCTCGTCGCAAAAAAAATAACCCAATACTAATAGGTGAACCTGGTGTGGGTAAATCTGCTATTGCAGAAGGTTTAGCTCTTCGTATTGTGCAGCGTAAGGTTTCACGTGTATTATTCAATAAACGTGTAGTTACGCTAGACTTAGGCTCACTAGTTGCTGGTACCAAATACAGAGGTCAGTTTGAAGAACGCATGAAGGCAGTCATGAATGAACTGGAGAAATCTCCAGATGTCATTTTGTTTATTGATGAGATTCATACTATTGTTGGAGCTGGTGGTGCATCAGGCTCATTAGATGCCTCTAATATGTTCAAACCTGCATTAGCTAGGGGTGAAATTCAGTGTATTGGTGCAACAACATTGGACGAGTATCGTCAATTTATTGAAAAAGATGGTGCTTTAGATCGTCGTTTTCAAAAGGTTATTGTCGAGCCTGCATCACACGATGAAACGTTAGAAATTTTAAATCGTATCAAAGACAAATACGAGGAACATCATAATGTTAACTACACACCTGAAGCTTTAGAAGCTTGTGTCACTTTAACGACTCGTTATATTACAGATCGATTCCTACCAGATAAGGCTATTGATGCATTAGATGAAGCGGGATCAAGAGTCCACTTAACTAACATTCATGTTCCTCAATCAATTATTGCTATTGAAGAGCAAATTGAAGAAGTAAAAGCGGAAAAGAATATTGTAGTACGTTCTCAAAAATATGAGGAAGCTGCAAAGTTACGTGACACTGAGAAAAAACTTATAGAACAGTTAGAAAGGGAAAAAACGGCATGGGAAGCCGAAACTAAATCGAAACGTTATACAGTTACCGAAGATAATGTAGCTGAGGTCGTATCAATGATGACTGGAATTCCGATTCAACGTGTGAGCCAAAGTGATAGTCAAAAACTATTGAAAATGGGTGAATCCATGAAGGGACGAATTATCGGTCAAGACGAAGCTGTTGGAAAATTAGTAAAAGCTATTCAACGTACACGTGCAGGTTTAAAAGATCCAAAGAAACCAATAGGTTCATTTATATTCTTAGGACCAACAGGAGTAGGTAAAACTGAGTTGGCAAAAGAATTAGCTCGTTTCATGTTTGATTCAGAAGATTCTCTTATTCAAGTCGATATGAGCGAGTATATGGAGAAATTTGCTGTTTCAAGATTAGTTGGAGCGCCTCCAGGTTATGTTGGTTATGAAGAAGGTGGCCAATTGACAGAGAAAGTACGTCGCAAGCCTTATTCAGTAGTTTTATTAGATGAAATAGAAAAAGCTCATCCTGATGTTTTCAATTTATTATTGCAAGTATTAGAAGAGGGACAATTGACTGACTCGTTGGGAAGAAAAGTAGATTTCAGAAATACAATCATCATTATGACCTCAAATATTGGGGTACGTCAATTGAAAGAATTTGGTCAAGGTGTTGGTTTTACAACTTCAGCCAAAGAGAGTCAATCTGACACTCATTCAAGAGGAGTAATAGAATCTGCATTAAAGCGTGCCTTTGCACCAGAGTTTCTGAACCGTATTGATGATGTAATTGTATTCAACTCATTGACAAAAGAAAACATCTTTAAAATCATTGATATTGAATTGAAATCATTATTCGGCAGAATTGAAACTTTAGGCCATACTATAACGTTAACAGATCAGGCAAAAAATTTCATTGCTGAAAAAGGATACGATACCAATTTCGGAGCGAGACCTTTGAAGAGAGCAATACAAAAATACTTAGAAGATCCAATTGCTGAAGAAATATTAAAAGGTGATATAAAATCTAGTGCGCTAATTATAGTAGATTTAGACGAGGACAAAAAAGAAATAATAGTAAAGTCAGAAAACTTAAGCGACAATTCCGTTTCAACGGACGCAAATGAAAATAACAAATAGTTATAAATACATAAAAAAACCAGAACGTTTGTTCTGGTTTTTTTATACCTACAATTACTTCCGATCTAACTCTTTCGTTAAAACCTGATTTAATTCAGATGTTAGGTTTGGTTTACTCTCCGCAATATTATCTTTTTCACCAATATCATGTCGTAGGTTGTACAACTGTGGAAATTTAGAATTACCTAACTCAATATTTACTAACGTATTTTTTTCTGGCCCATTACTTGGCATTATATATTTATAGTCGCCTTTAATAATAGCTTTTGTACCTGCAGATTTAATGAGGTACTCACGCCCTTTTTTATCTTTAGCGATGAGAACGTTCCACAAAGGTTCACTATCCAAAATTTCTTGTTTAGTCTTTTTATTATGTAAAAAGTAATCAAAACTAGCAAATAGATCTACTTGGCTAATTAAGGCTTCAGATGACTGACCTGGCTTTATTCTTTTAGGCCAAGAAACAATAAAAGGAACACGTGTTCCAGCTTCATAAATTGAATATTTCCCTCCACGTAGACCACCAAAAGGATCATGATCACCTAATTGCTCGACTGCCCCATCTTGATAACCGTCATCCAATACAGGACCATTATCGCTACTAAATATTATCAATGTATTTTTATATAAACCAGTTTCTTTCAAAGCAGTTATAATTTGGCCTACTGTATAATCTAACTGTAATATTGCATCACCACGATATCCCAAACCGCTCTTTCCTTTGAACATAGTTGCAGGCATACGTGGCACATGAGGTTCGGTGCAATTATAATTAAGAAAAAAAGGAGTATCCTTATGTTCTTTAATAAAATCAACTACCTTATTACTAAATGTCAATGTGATCTCCTCATCTGACCATATTGCGTCCTTACCCCCACTCATCCAACCTATTCTACCTATACCATTTACAATAGTATTATTATGTCCATGGTTTGGAGAAGCTTTCATTTTTAATAATTCAGGGTTTTCTAAGCCTGTAGGTTCATTACCAATTTTCTTAGAATAAGATACCTCAATAGGATCATCAGGATTCGTATTGAGAACATAATGGTTCTCAACAAAAACAGTAGGTACACGATCAGCAGTTGCGGGGAAAATAAATGAATAATCAAAGCCTACTTCTAAAGGACCAGGCTTAATAGCCTCATTCCAATTCTTTGAAACATCATGTCCTAAACCCAAATGCCATTTCCCAATAAGAGCAGTTTTATAGCCTGCTTCCTGAAAAATTTTAGGGAATGTTCTTTCTGAAGAATTAATAATCAAAGCAGCATCTCCTGATAAAACACCAGTTCCTGACTGCCTAAAAGGATATTTACCTGTCATTAAAGAGTAACGCGAAGGCGTACATGTTGCTGCAGTTGCATGCGCATTAGTGAATTTAACACCATCTTGTATCAGTTGATCAATATTAGGCGTTTTAAACTTTGTAGCTCCATACCCCGAAAGATCTCCATAACCTAAATCATCTGCATAAAACAGAATTACATTTGGCTTTTCCTGACAATGAATAGGTTGAAGATATGCAAGTCCTAAAAATAAAAATAAACGTTTCATATATTATCGAGATTCTAAGGTAATTTTGAAAAATCTACTATAGGTGCTTGTCGTGAATTTTTGAAGTTAAATACTGTCCCAGGCTTTTCTATAGTATTAAAGAAACCTCCCATTTTTAGAAAATAACCTGAATTAGTAACACCGCCTGTAGCATCCACACGCTGATTGGCTTTGTAAGTAGCGTCTACAGTAAATTTAGCGCTTTCTATCTTTTTCCATTCTCCATCATATACCCATTGATTATTAAAATCAACTTTTCTAGATAAATAACCTTGTGTAGGCATGAAGTTTTCAAGAAAACTATGAAATCCAGTTAGATATGTATTTGTTTTTGGTCTTTTAAAACTAGCAATTAACCTCCATACCTTATCATTCTCTGGCATAAACCATGCTGTGTAGATGGTGCTACCTTTTCCATCGGGTTCACCTTTCAATAGAAATTTATACGTTATACCAGCTTTCCAGTTATACTTCAAGAAACTCTGACCGCCTGATCCCTCATTACCAAATTCTCCAGTATTAACATCTGCACCCTTTTTCAGTAATTGAATTCTTTCATCCTCAGGAATAGAGTTTGGGTCATCTGTTTGAAATGGACTCCAAACAGAGAATAAGACACGACGTTCAGTTTCTGAGTTAACCTGTATTCCAAAATAACCTTGTCCAAATCCATTAGCCATAAAATAAGATCCTACCTGATCTTCACCAAGCGGTACTACTACTTCATTATAATAATAAGTAACATTAGATTGACTCGGAACGGTAAATGCGAGATGACACGAAGGACCACGTCTAGCCCAATAATAGTAATCCGGATTATTACAATACACAAGCCCATGCTGCACAGCAGCACCTGACAACTCTAAGGAACTTACATCGACACTGCCGCTGTCACCATATAAATCTACATGATAATAACCAGGCTTTGTAATCTCGAACTCGCCCAAAGAAACTATATCTGTACCGACATCATAGGTAAGTGTATTACTTGTAGTTAAAAAATCAGCTTTTAACTTGGACAAATTCTTAGCTTTTCCCACAATAGCTATTGATAATTTTCCTGTTCCTAATACTTTGAAGTAAACACTAGTTTTATTCTTAGTTTGGGTGGAAATTGTTGCATAATTCTTCCCTACGGTAGACTTACCTGATTTAAACCCTACCTCAAAGGCATTTCCAACAATAGGTACATCATACTTCTTATCATTAAAATTTTTTGCTTGCCCACAAACCACGATGCATGTGATTAAAAAAATAGACAATAGCAGTTTATATCTTCTTTCCATATATAAAAACATTAATAACCAAATGTATATGAATATGAAATATAATATACAACTCCTGAAATGAGCAATCGTTTGTCAAACAGATTTGTTACGAAACATAAAAATCCAATCTTCTTTGAAGATTGGATTTTTTTAAAAGAGATTTAAACGGCTCGTACCTTAGAAACCAGATGGTTTCAAATTTAGACCTGTACGTTCATCTAAGTTAAACATTAAGTTCATATTCTGAACAGCTTGCCCAGATGCGCCCTTTAATAAATTATCAGTTGCATTCAAAATCAAAAGCTTATCACCATGCTTTTCTAAATGAATAATTGACTTATTGGTATTGACTACTTGTTTCAGATCTATATTAGCTTTGGAAATAAAAGTAAATGGATGAGAAGCATAATACTCATTATACAAATTATATGCTTCTTCTTCTGAAAGATTATAATCAACATAAATAACAGAAAAAATACCGCGTGTAAAATCACCTCGCTGTGGGACAAAGTTAATTTTACTTGCTGCTCTTACTAATAAAGACTCTTCCCCCAATGACAAAAAACCCTGCTGCAATTGATCTAAAGATTCGGATATTTCTTGTAAATGCTGATGCTCAAATGATTTATATACAGACAAGTTATTATTTCGCCAAGAAAAATGAGAAGTTAGCGTCGGTTTTTGTCCCGCACCAGTAGATCCCGTAGTAGAGTTAACATGTATTTGACTCGATAAATAACCTTTATATGCTAATGGCAATAACGCTAATTGTATGTTTGTTGCGAAACAACCAGGATTAGCAATATACCTAGCAGATCGAATTTTTTCACGATTCAATTCAGGTAAACCGTAAATAAACTCTTCATTATGAAAAGAATTATTTGATTTTAATCTAAAGTCTTGCGATAAATCAATGATTTTGACAGACGAATCAACAGGATTATCTTCCAAAAATTTACGAGCGTCTCCGTGACCTACGCAAAGAAATAAGACGTCAATATTGGAGTGATAGTCCGAAGAAAACATCAATTCAGTTTCGCCAAACAAATCATTATGAACATCGTAAAGCTTATTTCCTGCATTTGACGCCGAATTCGCAAAAACAATATCAACCTCAGGGTGGTAGATTAATATACGTAATAATTCACCTCCTGTGTATCCAGCAGAACCAACTATTCCAACTCTAATTTTATTCATAATATCTTTATAGTAGGATTAATTTAATAAGAGCGTCCTTTTTTTAATACTAAGGACGCTCTTAACCATAAACAACGTTATATACTAACCTTTATTATTTACTTTATGCCAAATGATTGTTTGATTACCAAATATCTTTGAGAAACCTTTAACATCTTCACCTGTATAACCTTCATTCATCTCACCGTAACTACCAAACTCATTGTTCATTAAATCATGTGAAGATTCAACACCTACAATTATAAATCGATAAGGATGTAATTCTACAATAACACGGCCGGTAACAGTCTCTTGTGCTGAAGATAAAAATGCTTCAATATCACGCATTACTGGGTCATGCATCTGACCTTCATGCATCCAATTTCCGTAAAAACCAGCAATTTGGTCCTTCCAAGCTAATTGCCATTTTGTCAAAGTATGCTTCTCTAATGTATGGTGTGCTTTAACTAAAATAATAGGACCAGCTGCTTCAAAGCCAACACGACCTTTTATTCCAATAATCGTATCTCCAACGTGAATATCACGACCAATACCGTAAGGTTGCGCTAAATCTTGTAATTGTTGAATAACCTTAACCGCACCAATTTTTTCTCCGTTCAAGCCTACAGGCTCACCTTTTTCAAAATCAATGGTAATTGTTTGTGGTTCGGTAGATGTAACTGGTGTAGGCCATGCTGACTCTGGCAAATATTGATTTGAAGTCAATGTTTCAGCACCTCCTACTGATGTACCCCATAAACCTTTATTAATAGAGTACTTAGCTTTTTCAGCACTGTATGGAAATCCATGCTCAGTTAAATATTCGATTTCCGCTTCTCTAGACAATTTCAAATCACGAATTGGCGTAATGATTTCTACCCCTGGTATTAAGGTGTTAAAAATCATATCAAACCTCACCTGATCATTACCTGCCCCCGTAGATCCATGAGCAACACATTGAGCTCCAATTTTCTTTGCGTAATTTGCAATAGCAGTAGCTTGTACCACACGCTCTGCCGAAACTGAAAGTGGGTACGTCGCATTTTTCAATACATTTCCGAAAATTAAATATTTAATAGTATCACGGTAATAATCTTCCGTCTCGTCTATAGTTATATGAGATTTTACACCAAGTTCGTAAGCACGAGCCTCAATATTTTTAATTTCCTCATCAGAGAAACCACCTGTATTAACCACTACAGAATGTACTTCTAAACCTAAGTCTTTTGATAGATAAATACAACAAAAAGATGTATCCAAACCACCACTAAATGCTAAAACTACTTTTTTCATTTTTTTTGATACTATTTATATTAGGGTATGTAGAGCCTTAATTATCTAAGCTAAACAAAAAATTATTTATAAATCTCTAAACAGTTTTTGTACTAACAGGTAATACTGCAGCTACCATTTTCTTAGTAGATTTCCACAGTTTAGCCTCCAAGCGCTTCAATAAGGATTGCTTCTTAACAATTCTTTCTAATCGTTCTTTCGCTTCAGTACGACGCTGAATTTTCTCTTTCAATTCTCGCTCTTTCTCCTCAGGATTCCAAAGCATAGCAGTACACATACAATTTTTACGATCTTTACTCTTCAGAATATCGTAATTTATACAACTTTGGCAGCCTTTCCAAAATTCTTCATCCTGAGTTAATTCCGAATAAGTTACAGGTTCATACCCTAAATCTGAATTGATTTTCATCACAGCTAAGCCCGTAGTTAGTCCAAATATTTTAGACTTTGGATATTTCTCACGCGAAAGCTCAAAGACTCTTTTTTTAATAGCTTTGGCTAGACCTACTTTACGAAACTCTGGATTCACAATTAACCCGGAATTAGCAACATAATCGCCGTGGCCCCATGTCTCTATGTAACAGAAACCTGCCCATCTACCATCTTTATGTAAAGCAATAACTGCTTTACCTTCCTCCATTTTTTTGGCAACATACTCGGGTTTACGCCTAGCAATACCTGTACCGCGAGCTTTCGCAGATTCAAACATTTCGTTACAGATTTGCTCAGCATAACCAACATGATTTGCCGTTGCAGGAATAATTAAAAAATCTGAAATTGTCATCTAAGATGTCGACCTAATAATTAATACACTAACGTGTGATAAAACTAATAACTAAGGATTTTGAAACTCATCGAGCCAGATGAATTTACTGTAATGGAAGTAGCCTGCCTCTCGAAATCAAGCTCGAGGCAGAATAGGTCGTCGAAATCGCAGAATTGGACAGTTTAAACGGTTCACAGAAGACCATAACAATTTTGCAAGCTTGTTAAAAGCTTGTGGTGTAAAACGTATATAGGCCTCTTTATAAATCATTTAATATTAAAATGTTTCTTTCGTAAATCTGACAGTGCAAAAGTATAAATTATTTTTTTTCTTTTACGCAATTCCTACTTACTTTTTTTTAAAATAAATCACATATTTCAATATATGAACAAAAAAGTATTAACAAGAACATTAAATTAATAAAATCATTTCAATGCAAATTATTCCATAATTTGGAGATTATATACCATAAAGAACTCTTACAAGTGGACTCAATATCATTTAAAATTCATAATACATCTTCGCGTTTTGCTTATATATATGAAATAAAGTACTTTTGCGATACTTAATTTAAAAAAATCATGGTTGGCCCTAGCATTATCTTCTATATCATTTTCGCGATACCTTATATTTTTGTCATGTATTGGCTTGTAAAGCAGGACAAAAAAAAATATGCTTGGGGAGTTTCTGTTGTAACAATAATTGCAATTCTCGCCATTTATGTATCCCAAAAAGCAAGTAAAAACGCTATTGAAAATTACAAACAACATCAAATTGATGCTAGACAAGAAGAAACTAAGAATATAAAGTAAATATTCTTAGCTTTTTGACAATTTCACTATTTAAAAAAGTCAGTTTCTCTCCTTGAACAACAAGCTATTAGAATACTAAGTATGGGTATTTTAGTAACATTCTTATAGTTATCTATAGTTTTCATCCCCTCTTTTTTTAAATTACCATCTTTTTTAACTATTTTAAGAATTCTGTAAGAAAATTACAATTTTCTAAGAGGATAGAACTGCTCATCATCCAAAACCTGATTATTCAATCCTGTACAATTTCACTTCAAATACGATGAGCTAAAAAAAAGATAAACATAACGATCTATTTCTCCCCTTACTTGAAAATTGTATCATATTAACTTAAAACAAAATATTATGATTAACAATGAAATGAAGTACAAAGCCTATCAAGTACACAATTTTAGAACTATTCCACAACTCAATGTCATGAGCGAAGAAGAAAAGCAAAACATTGAGATTGTAGGTAATGTTCTTCCTTTTAAAGTCAATAATTATGTTATTGATGAATTGATTAATTGGGAGGATTACCTCAACGATCCTATATTTAGACTTACATTTCCTCAAAAAGAAATGCTTTACGAAGAGGATTTCAAAACTATGCAACTAGCATTAAAAAATAAAGTGAGTAAAGAGGAGCTCAAACTCATTGCTGATTCCATCCGATCAAAATTAAACCCTCACCCAGCTGGCCAATTAGAAATGAATGTTCCTACCTTTCAAGGAGAAAAACTGGATGGTATTCAGCACAAATACGAGCAAACAGTTCTTTTCTTTCCTAGCTCAGGACAAACATGTCATAGCTACTGTACATTTTGCTTCAGATGGGCTCAATTTGTTGGTATGGATGGATTAAAATTTGCTACGCGCGAGACAGAAAAGCTGATTGGATATCTCGAAGAGCATCAAGAGGTAACGGATATACTCTTTACAGGTGGAGACCCCATGATTATGAGCTTCAAAGTTTTCCGACAATACATTGAACCATTCCTAGCGGAAGATAATAAAACAAATATTCAAACTATTAGAATTGGAACTAAAGCATTAGGCTTTTGGCCCTACAAATTTATTACCGATAAAGATGCTAAAGAATTTTTAGAACTATTCAAACGTATAGTAGATAGTGGAATCAACTTGTCTTTTATGGCCCATTTTAATCATCTAAACGAACTTAAAACAGAAGCGGTTAAGGAAGCGATAAAATTAATACGTGCTACAGGTGCCCAAATCAGAACACAATCACCATTAATTAAAAACATTAATGATGATGCCGACATGTGGGCAGAAATGTGGCGTGAACAGGTTAATCTAAATATGATTCCTTATTACATGTTTGTAGAAAGAGATACAGGTGCACGTCACTACTTTGAGGTACCTCTTGAAAGAACATGGGAAATATTCCAAAAGGCTTACCAACAAGTCAGTGGTGTATGCCGAACAGTTCGTGGACCAAGTATGTCATGTACTCCGGGTAAAGTAGAAATACTAGGAATTAAAGAAATACCCGTTGGGAATAACGTAGAAAAAGTATTCGTTTTACAAATGATTCAAGGGCGTAATCCTGATTGGGTTAATCGTCCATTCTTTGCAAAATATGATCCCGATGCCCGATGGATGGATGATTTACAACCTGCATTTTCAAGTAAATTCTTTTTTGAAGAAGGGGAAAGTACCATTCTCAAAAAACAACATATCAATTCCATCAGTGCTTAAAAAAAGGGAGTCAGTAACTGACTCCCTTTTTATGATTTCTATCTAAATTACAACTTACATTTCTTCTTGTAATAATGCTTGCTTGTAGATAGCTTTTTTACGTTGCACACGCTTGGCTACCGATTTCTTTTGATAAGCCTGACGAGCACGTAATTGTTTTACTACACCCGTTTTATCAAATTTACGTTTAAAACGCCTAAGAGCGCGATCCAAAGATTCACCCTCTTTTACATTTATTATGATCATTTTCTATATACCTCCTTTCGTCCCTATAAACCAACAATTCATCAATATAAGCTATTTACAGCTCATTAGCAATTATTACTACAGTTATGCTGCGGATTCTAGTTTTAAACAACTATGAAGAAACTATATTAACTTTAAGAGATGTCTTTTCAAATTCGTACACAGTTCACCTAAATCTAGTTTTGATGGGGTAATGGTTCCCGAAAATGAAAAATTGTAAACAAAATATTAGCAAAAGATGTTATCTCTTACTACGAACCAAGTTACAAGTATTTAAATTTTAATATCTTTAATTAAAGAGGAGGTCATTATGAAACAAGTAGAATATCAATATGCACCAGTATTAGTAGCATTAGCTAATCTCAAGAAAGAAGGTTATACAGTCGATTTCAACTTAGATGACAATTGCTTAATAAGTGATAATAATTCATATTATGTTGATGATTTTGAAATTGATCAAGTATACCGTTACGAAGGTAATTCTGACCCAAGTGATGAGGCTACAGTATATGGTATTTCTTCCAAAGATGGTTTAAAAGGGACTCTTATTACTTCTTATGGTATGTACACTGATAGTACGAGTTCGGCTATATTGAGAAAGCTTTCTTTAAAAAATGATTAAAAAGAAGAGGGGAATACTCCCCTCTTCTTTTCCCAAGTAATAGTTAGTGATTAATATTTTAGTAAAGGCGGAAACCAAACTGCAGATTGACCTGCAATTAAACGTTCTTGATTTAGCCAAGTGAAAGGAGCTGGTACAGTCGTTCCTACTTGTGCATACTCTTCTCCTTCATTAGCCAATACAGTAGATGTTAATACAATTGGCTCAGGTCCATAGATACCTGCAGCGGTGTATTGATTATCACAACGCCCACCACATACAACCCACATTTGATTTAAAGTTGCAGCTGCGTATGGATAATAATCTGCCTTATTTGTAGGTGGGTTTTGAACGGAATATAAATGTTCATCTATTTGAACTTTTAAATCGGAAGGTAAACCAGCAGGTGCAGCTAGTATATCTGCTCTACTCGTAGACAACATACCCCCAAACTCAGAAACTTCTAACTCATAAGCTGCTGCTAAAGCTATTCTCCCAATTGCAGTGGTTGTTACAGATATTTTATCACCAAGGGTTGCCCAACCTTTATCTCTATCATTCAAATGCGTAACTCTATAACGATCTAAAACCCTGCCGTCCGGTCCAGCTAAAACAATGGTATGGTATAATCTATCAACGTCTATTTCAGGATAACTGCCCACAACATACCCCATTCCATCTGAAGCTATTTTACATAATTGTTGCTCAAATGTACCCCCTCTTACTTCTGCATATTTCAATATCTCCTGTTGATCCTTTGTATAAGCAAATGCAGAAAATTCAGGCAACACCAATAATTCGTTCTTACCGACAGATACTGAAGCAAACTTTGTTTCCGATAGTTTCCATTGCGCCCCTTTTAGTATAGTAGTCACTTGAGTTGTCGAAGCATTCGCATCTGTCGGTGAGCGATGTACTACCAATAAAGGATTATACAGATCAGGACGTCGCTTTGCTAAAATAGCAGACTGTACAGTATTTGCTTCTTCCAAATCAATATCTGCTGTATAAATTCCATGTAATCCCGCAGGTAAATCCAAAGGAGTTACCACAGGAGATTGAACAATCTTTTCGCCTCTAGGGTTCCAAATACTCGAACCTCCATTATAGTAGAGTTGTTTTTTTGTGAGAGGATTAGTCTCTATTCCACTACGAGTTGCACAAATTGTCCACACACCATTCAGCGCACTAATATGCTGTACATGCGAGACTGTTGAATGATCACCCAGCATTTCAGCAGCATCGGACCCCGGCATCATACGATCCGAAACCGAGTGCCATCCGATTATTTGTGCACCTTTTAGGGTGGCTATACGAGCATATTGCCAATAGGTATCATCATAGCAGATTAATAATGCAATCTTACCAATAGGCGTTTCAAAAACTTCAATATCCTTATTCCCCGGTGCAAATATTTTCTGATCTTGAGAATTGAGACCTATTTTACGATATATACCAATTATACCCTCAGGCCCCATTAAAACAGCTGTATTATAAGGTGCTTTAGTATCAATATCCCGCTCCGCAATACCAATACTTAGATACATATTATGTTCTTTGAGTATAGGCAATACAGCAGCAGTCGTTTTCCCAGGAATTGTATCCAGATAGGGTTGTACTTCTACACTATCAGAAAATAAATACCCACTTACTGCAGTTTCTGGAAAAACAGCATAATCCACACCTTCATTTGCTACTTTTTTAACTGCCTCCACAAGATTTTCGATATTGCCATCCAGATCGCCCCATGCAGGGACAAAGTCTACTGCAGCAACTTTAAAATTACTTTTAACCATTGTACTAATTCTGAGTGTTATTTAAAAAATGTTAACCTTAATCTTCCTAACATCGATAGAGGTTCTTAAAAAAAGAATTTGTCAACATTACAGAATCAATACAACAACTGTTATTGAGGTATTGTTTGCAGATAAATGATAAAAATATTTATAAAAAAGAAATTATAATAAAAATATAGAAAATAATTTACACAAAAATCATAATACTTAAAAGTGTAATTGTATAAAATTATTTTTTTCGATAATTATTTAATAGAAAGGAGATTTATAAATCTCCTTTCCTTTTTAAGATTTCTTCTTTGAAGATTTAATATTTAAATATTCAACTAAGACGGAGAAAGCCATTGCAAAATAGATATATCCTTTAGGAATATGCTGATCAAAAGCTTCTGCAGTAAGAGAAACACCAATCAGCAACAAAAATGCTAATGCAAGCATTTTGACAGACGGATAATCATTTACAAATTTAGAGATACTTTCAGCTGTCAATAGCATTATTAACACAGCAACAATTACAGCTGCTATCATCACCCCTATTTGATCAACCATCCCGACAGCAGTAATAACCGAGTCTAGTGAGAATACCAAATCGAGGAGTATAATTTGCATAATAACATTACTAAATGTAATGCTACCTAAAGATTTTGTTACCGACTCTACATGGCCTTCTACTTTATGATGTATTTCTGTTGTTGCCTTATAGATCAAAAATAATCCTCCAATAAACAGAATCAAATCTCTACCAGAAAGTGCTAGATATCTTTGCCAATTGACATTATCTATACCAAGAATTTCACTAAGATTGAACATAGGTTCTGTCAGACCCATTATCCATTTAATAGAAAACAATAAAGCTACACGCATTACTAAGGCAAGTATTAATCCTACCTGACGAGCTTTCTTTTGTAAATGTACCGGAAGCTTAGCACTTTGAATCGAAATAAAAACAACATTGTCTATACCTAAAACAATCTCTAACACTGTAAGCGTCAAAAAAGAAATCCATATTTGAGGATCTAAAATCCATTCCATAAAATAAAATTATTAAAATATAAAGTATTATTAACACCAAAACCATTCCAGAGTAAACATAATTATTAGGATTACTCGCAGCTAATGAAATAAGAAACTTGGTTATATTTTAAAATTGGAAAACCTTTTGTAAAGCAATACAACTACATGTTTTACAAAATTAGATATAGCAATTCTTAGAGAAAAGCCTAGCATGAATTTATTCATTTAAGTTATAACTTAACACGAATACAAAAATATGATTGCTATGCAATCTTCATGTCATTAAATTGTTATTTTGCTAAACATTAATATAATTATAGGCAGCCTAGAACCCCATTAAACAACGAGAATCTTTTCGCATACAATTTTACTTAAAGTAATAATAGTACTATCCTCAAGAATAATATCCATACTTCCATCATACTGTTCAATATTAGTAATAGTATAAGATTGCCCAAGGGAAAGCTTTTTATTGGTTAGAAACTTTAAAAAATTAGGGGATGAGTTACTAACAGCATTAAATGTTACTACATCGCCAGCCACACAAGAGCTAAGCTTCCTATTATTAATAACAGGCATTACACCTTCAGCAGAAGGAATAGGCGAACCATGTGGATCCGTATTGGGATAATTTAATAAAAAGTCCATCTTTTCAAAAAACAAATCAGACTTTATATGTTCAATTTGTTCTGCAATCGCATGCACCTCATCCCATTCAAAACCCATTTTTTCAACCAGAAACATTTCAGTCAATCGATGCTTTCTAATAATTAAGGTAGCTTTTACCTTTCCTTCATGAGTTAATTTGATAGGCTTATAGCTTTCATAAACAACCAACCCCTTTTCAGCTAATCGCTTCATCATACTATTAACTGTAGGCATCTTAATACCCAAGTGCTTACTTAATTCATTTGCAGTAGCACCATCTTTAAATTGGGTTAATGCAAACAAAGCCTTTAAATAATTCTCTTCAGTATGCGTTGTCATATTCCAAAAATAACATTTACATAAACAATAAAGAAGTAAACAAAAATATTTTTGTTAGAACACTCTAACTTATTATATTTGCAATACTAATAATTATACTATAAAGTACAGTTTTTCTAGACATAAGGTTGAGAAAAACTCATCAATTCAATTAATACCATCATGTTTTACACCATATCGAATTATTTGAAAAATATCGATCCGATCTTCGCAGCACTATATGCTAGCCTATTTACATGGGCTGTAACAGCAATTGGTGCATCCTTCGTTTTCTTTTTCAAAAAAGTAAATACGAATTACTTTAATGCATTGTTGGGTTTTACAGGAGGCGTTATGATTGCTGCAAGTGTATGGAGTTTATTAATACCATCCATGGAACTGAATGAAGGTGATGGTTTTCTTCAACTCATTCCTACTATTATTGGTTTCCATTTAGGAGTCTTGTTTTTATTCGTAGTAGACAAGATATTACCTATGGTTCATTCAGATTTCAAAAAAACAAACAAGACTCCTCAACAAAGAACATTCTTGATGTTCTTAGCTATAACATTACATAATATACCAGAAGGCTTAGCAATTGGAGTACTGTTTGGAGGTGTAGCTATAGGAATTCCAGGAGCGAGTATTGAGACAGCATTATTACTGGCCATAGGAATAGGTTTACAAAACTTTCCAGAAGGTATTGCTGTAGCCATCCCTTTACGAAGATTAGGAATGAGTCGTTTCAAGAGCTTTTTATATGGTCAAGGTTCAGCTTTAGTAGAACCTATAGCCGCAGTAATAGGTGTAATAGCCGTAGTTATGATGACACCTATTCTTCCCTATGCATTAGCTTTTGCAGCTGGAGCAATGATTTATGTTGTAGTGAACGAAGTAATTCCAGAAACACTTAGAAAAGGAAATTCAGATTATGCTACATTAGGTTTTATGTTAGGATTCATTTTAATGATGACATTAGATGTAGCCTTAGGATAAAATGATAATATTATTTTCATTTCTTAAAACTAGATTACAATCCAACTGTTATACCGATAAGCATCATTGGTAGAATGCTTCCCTCAAGTCTAAAACATATATTATTATAAAAAATGAATAATTCAGAAAAAAAAGGAAACTACAGTAAAGCTATGGTAGTCATGGTTATCATTATCACTATAGCATTTTTACTTTGGTATTTCGAAATGTTTACAATGTTCGAAATGAACTAAGTATTTTACATATTAATTCTTCCAATCCATCATTTTCAATAAATTATTTAGGATATGATATTACTTAGACAAAAGTGATATGAAAATCGATACAAATAATAATTACTCTATATCTTTTCCTGGCATCATGGCCTTATAGCCGACATAATGTTTATATCTTTGTAGCTATATAAAATATTATTAATGGATATAGACAAATCAATCCTCGTAAATATTGTATTACTCATACATATGGCGCTTACTGGGCTAGCTTTAGTTCGACTGTTTCGTTTAAAAAATGCTACTGTTGGATTAGTAGTTATTTCAATATTAACCATGATGATTCCGATATTGGGTCCATCAGCATTAATAGTGTACCTAAATAAAAAATACGAAAAACAGCAAAAAGAAGAGACCAACAAAAATGCTAAATCAATAAAAACTAGCAAAAAAAGAAAATAGAACTACCTAATTAATTAGGCAGTTCTATTGAATCTTTAAAATTACCCTCATCATCAGTAATAAAAGTCATTGGATTCTCTGGATCCTTAATAATTTCAAACAATAAGTATCCCCAAGGTTTCCAAAAACTTTCTAATACCTGACCATACGTCTTCACCACCCACTGATCAAAAATAGGTTTAAGTGTCCAATCATTCAGTGGCATCGGTTCAACGAAAACTTTTTCTGGCGTTTCCATAATCGTATACTCGGGCAAGCGATTAAAGAGATAAGCAGAGTAAAAGTATCGAGCACATATTTCTTCAAATTGTATGGGATGAAGTTTTCTATCTCGCACAGTATCTAATAGGTCTTTATGAAAGATAGCATTTGTACCGTTATCTTGTAGCGTGGCTATTATAGCAAAATCATTCATTCGCAATGAAAATATTAACGTATTAATTTCATCACGGTACATAAAAGTTTCTGGTGCATTGTCCACATGAAAGACTTCCACTGTAAAAGGATTTCTATGTTCAAATTCCATAGGAATCAACAGTGATTGCAACATCAAATGAAGATTTCTAAATTTATGAACCAAGGCTTGTGAGAAATTCATTTCCTCTCCAGATAAAATCGCTTGACGCATACCCGCTTGAATTTCATTAAATACAACCCCATATAATATCTTGCCAACCCAATGAAAAAGTACTTCCTGGCTTAATTGGCTAACAGCACTATAACCATCTTGCATAGCTAACTCGACGTCATTTTCAACCTTATTAAAAGCATGAACTACATCAACAGAACAAGGCAATTGCAATTGTTTATATGTTGTAAAGCTTTCGTCTAGCATCTTGAAGGGTTTATCTTCTAAATCGAATACACGCATCATCCAAGAGGGAAAGACTTGAATACGATCATCTTCAGACTCAAGTGTCTCACCAGTAAGAAAACAAGTACTATTATCAAATTTGAAATCCAAAAATGGATTATAAAGCTTCTTAATCATATAAATACAAAGTTAGCTTATTTTGAAACTACTTATTATTTTATTAAAGTATTGACCAAAATTTGACGTTTCAAAACTAACTCATACACATTGATTATTCTCAAAAGCAGTATACAAGATAGCAATTGCCATTTTTAAAAATATCACCTATAAAAAAGCAGACTAATAGTTTTCATATTAGTCTGCTTTGAACTTGTATAGTATGCTTTATTTAAGCCTCAAGAGCAGAGGCCTTCTTTAATGCCACCTTCTCTTTTAACCAATTACAAAAACCATCAATTCCTTCGCCGTTAAGTGTACTTATTGTCTGCACTTCTAAGTTTGGGTTAACTTCTAATGCATCCTTTTTAACAGCGTCCACTGAAAATGGTACATACGGTAATAAATCTGATTTGGAAACCAACATCAACTCACTAGTCAAAAACATACGAGGATACTTCTTAGGTTTATCATCACCTTCTGTAGTTGCAATCAAAGTGATACGGTAATCCTCCCCTAAGTCAAATGCAGAAGGACATAATAAATTACCTACATTTTCAATAATCAATAAGTCCGTATTGTCCGTATTAATATGATCTAATGCTTGCAATATCATTTGTGCTTCTATATGACACATTCCTCCTGTTACAATTTGTAATGCATCTATACCTACATCGCGCATACGCACGGCATCACGCTCTGTTTCGGGATCGCCTACTAATACAGTAATTTTAAGGTCATTTGCTAATCTTTTACCAACCTCTTGTAGCAAAGTAGTCTTTCCTGAACCTGGTGAAGAGCAAATATTAATTACACAAACATCTTTTAATCTTTCACGAATAGCATTAGCTACATAATCATTAGCTTTTAATAAATGTAGCGTGGTATTATCACATTGCACAGACCCTACTCTGTTTCCAGCACTTTTTGGATTTGATGTTGACATATTTTTATAGCGTTATAATATTAATTTCTAAAATAAACTTGAGATATATGTAATTCTGTTCCTTGTATAATTATACTCGACGGCGTATCACAATCGCCACATACAAACTTATGATATTGTACATCGAAGGGCTTACTACACTTTTCGCAGTAAGCAATTATCTCTTTGACTTTTACTTCGAGCTCTATATCTTTATATTTAGCATTCTCTTCTACAAAAGCCGAAAAAGCATTTTTGATTAAAATTGGTTGAACATTAGAAAGCAGCCCTGCTGTAATTTCTATTTTTGTAACCTCTTTTATTTTATCCTCGTAATTTTCTACCAAGGTGTCGAATATACTTTTAACAATACTTAATTCATGCATTTTTTCTTTTCTTTACCGAGCAAGACATACTATTTTTTATTATCTCTTTAGGGTGTAATAAGATGGGCATCTTACTTCAGTATTACGATACCTATTCCCATAAACATCCATTTATGTATTGAAATTTAATAACAAATAGTATAGAAAAAAGTTTTTGAGTCAGAAGTTTTTGTAATGTAGTAAGGCCTAAATTGCTGACGAAATTGTCAGCAATTTAGGCCTTACTTGTCCGAGAATACATGGAAATCTATTCTACAAAAGCTTTAAAGTCTCGTAGAATCAACTTAGCATTCACAACTTGACCATCTTTATTTTTCACACCCTTTAGCTCTGAAGTACTTCCATTTTCTAATAAGCTTTTCATTTCCTTTTCTTCCAGAAAAACTCCGTGTAAAGTACGCCAAATTTTAAAATCGCAGCCTCGAGCATAATGATCGCATTGTGCAACCTTATCATACAAATGAATTTGACCTGGCGTACATTTGGGGCACTTAATCTTTCCTTTCTGCTGAGGCTTTATTTCCTCGTGTGACAAGGTAATGCGAAGTTGTAGAAGTTCTTTGGTAATCTTAGCGGTATAATCCTTTATATGCTTCATAAAAACATCATATGACACTTTATTAGCACGCATCTCCTCTAACTTTTGTTCCCATTTACCTGTCAAAGTAACCTTTGCAATAGAGCGATCCTTAACTAGGTTATAGACTGTCAGTCCTTTATCTGTAGGGATAAGTTTTTTCTTGTCCCGTTTAATATATTCGCGCTGAAACAATGTCTCGATAGTAGCAGCCCGAGTAGCTGGAGTTCCCAATCCACAGTCTTTCATCGCTTGACGCATTTCATCATCTTCTATTTCCTTACCAGAGGTCTCCATTGCCTTCAATAAGGAAGCTTCTGTGTGAATTGGTTTAGCTTTAGTGAAACGTTCTGAAAGCTCAAGACTTAATATTTCCAATATTTCTTCTGCGGAGAGCTTAGGCAATTGTACATTCTCATTATCCTGATCATCCGTATTCTTATCCTCATCTGGCGCTTCAATTTGATCAGGTGATAGTCGCCAACCGTATTGTCTAATCACCGTCCCTTTAGCAATCAATTCTACCCCTTGAGCATCAATAATAACGGTAGTAATATCCTTTAAACAGACTTCAGAAAAACTTTCTACCATGCGCTTGGCAATCATATTATAAATATTCTGCTGCTCTTTCAGCAGAGGTCCTGGTTTTTCATCTGTAACTAAGAGTGCATGGTGATCTGTTACCTTTTTATCATCTACTGATCGTTTATTTAATTTTGCCCCGATTAAGTTTCGAGAAATAGCTGCAATTCCTTCATCAGCAGTCTCTGCTAGATGTTGAAATAAGGACTCGATTTGCTCGAATACATCTTCACCTATATATCGTGATCCTGTCCGAGGATAAGTAATCACTTTTTTCTCATATAGTGTCTGCGCAATGCTCAGCGTTTGATCTGCCGAATACCCATATTTCTTATTCGCATCTTGTTGCAATGAGGTCAAATCGAATAATAATGGAGGTTGTTCCTTCGTTTCTTTTGCTTCAACTTTCACAACTCGAGCATCGGATCCTACAGATATCTTAGCAATAGCATTTTCTGCATCTTCCTTCTTTTCAATTCTATCCGAGGTAGCCTTAAAGACAATGTTATCCTTTTCGAATCCAGCCTGAATTTTATAAAATGCTTGCGGCTTAAAATCTTTATTCTCCAAATAACGGGAGCAAATCATAGCTAAGGTAGGAGTCTGTACACGTCCTAAAGAAAGCAAACCACGATTACCCGCAGCCAAAGTAATTGCTTGGGTAGCATTTATGCCAATTAGCCAATCAGACTCCGAACGAGACCGAGCAGATTGATACAGACTGTCATATTCTTTACCATCTTTTAGATTTGCAAATCCTTCTTTGATCGCTTTATCAGTTTGCGAGGAAATCCATAAACGTTTAAATGGAACTTTACAACCCAAATAATAATAAATATTTCGGAATATCAGCTCCCCTTCCCGTCCCGCATCCGTCGCGACAATAATTTCTTCAGCCTGCTCAATTAATCCTTTGATAATATTCACCTGCTTTAACGCTCCACCGTCATCAATTAATTTACCATCTCTTCGTACTTTCTTAACCTCCAAACTAAACTGTTGAGGAATGATAGGCAAATTCGATATAGACCACGTATTGTATCCATAAGCTTGAGGGGTACAAAGTTGCACTAAGTGGCCAAAAGCATAGGTAAAAGCATAACCATTGCCAGCAATATATCCATCCTTTACATCCTTCGCTCCCAT
>CANRHE010000007.1 GCA_947630335.1 uncultured Sphingobacterium sp. | reverse complement strand
TACTGGTCTTTAGCAACTTTAAATTGCTGTCCTGCTATATTTACTATTGCGTACATTGTTATATAAATTTGTTAATTATTTTTAATGAACTGCAAAGATAGATTTATTTTTTTAAACAATCAATATATGTAAAGAAATAATTCAAAATGAATCATTCTATACCACTTCTTCTATTGTTAATGCTGCAATCGTTAGATTATTACGTGGATCAATAATAATCGCTCTAGCATTCTTCGAAAACTCACTGTTTAAATCAAAAACCACCTCCTCAGCAGCCTTCACAGTCACGCGACCAATATCATTCATATGTATCGACGTGTCATAAAGTAATTCTTGCGTATTAATATCATATTTATATAATATCTGGGGTATTTTGATCTTTGTAAGTCGAGAATGATATTGCAGCAGGTACACTTGATTGGTATCCAATGGCTTATTATCAAACCAGGAAAGGTTAGCTTCAAAACTACGAGATGTATGGGGAACATGTGCGTTGCTCACAATAAAATCACCTCTAGAGATATCTACATCATCTTTGAGGTGAATCACTAAGGATTGACCGTCTTCGGGCTTGCTTACATCTTTTTGATCAAACTCAATTGCTGCAATTCGACTCTTGATGCCTGATGGTAATACGATTACTTCTTCGCCCACTTCTATACCACTACCGATCAATCGACCGGCATACCCCCTATAGTCCGGCAATTCGTCAGACTGTGGCCTAACAACCCATTGAACTGGAAATCGCCAAGTCTCTGCTATATGATCCTCCATCTGAATCTCTTCCAAATACTCTAATAATGTACTTCCTTGATACCAATCCATTCTGGTGGACTTAACGACAATATTATCGCCTTTCAGAGCGGACACGGGTAGAAAATCGACTCCAACCAAGCCTAAATTATTTGCGATTTGCAAGTAATCAGCTTTTATTTGTTCAAATACAAGCTCGTCGTATCCGACCATATCCATTTTATTAACACATACTAATACTCTGCTTATGGATAATAATTTAGCGATAAAAGAATGTCGCTTAGTTTGCTCAATAATCCCTTTTCGCGCATCAACTAGAATAATAATGAGATCAGAGTTTGACGCACCTGTAATCATATTTCGAGTATATTGAATATGTCCCGGAGCATCTGCAATAATAAATTTTCGTCTATCTGTCTGGAAGTATTTATAGGCTACGTCAATTGTAATACCTTGTTCACGCTCTGCCTTTAAGCCGTCGGTCAAAATAGCTAAGTCAACAGTACCATCATCATTCTTTCGATTTGCTTTCTGAATTGCTTCGAGTTGGTCATCCAAAATAGAATTTGTATCGTACAATAGACGTCCTATCAGGGTACTTTTCCCATCATCTACAGATCCTGCTGTTATAAATTTAAGTATATTCATTAGTAAAATGATTTCAAATTGAGCCTTATCGTTAAAAGTATCCTTGTTTTTTACGTTCTTCCATAGCTGCTTCTGACACTTTATCATCTAGACGAGCACCTCTTTCGCTAACTGTAGAGGCTTTGATTTCGCTTATAATATCATCCAACGAGGTCGCTATAGAATCGACCGCAGCCGTACAAGTCATATCCCCTACTGTTCTAAAGCGAACAGATTTAAATTCCACGTGATCTTCTGCATCTAAATTCAAGCACGATGCGGCTGCCATCCATTGATTATTACGCCAAACTACATCCCGTTGATGACTGAAGTATATAGAAGGAAGGTCAATTTTTTCACGTTTAATATATTGCCAGACATCGAGCTCTGTCCAATTCGAAATCGGAAATATCCGAACATTTTCGCCTTTATTAATCTTACCATTAAAAATATTCCACAGCTCGGGTCTTTGTCTTTTAGGATCCCATTGTCCAAACTCATCACGAACGGAGAAAATTCGCTCTTTGGCTCTAGCTTTCTCTTCATCACGCCTTGCACCACCGATACAGGCATCAAAACCATATTTTTCAATCGTATCTAAAAGAGTAACAGTTTGCAAAGCATTACGACTTGCGTTTTTACCCGTAGACTCTATGACTTTACCTTGATCTATACTTTCTTGAACCAAGCCCACAATTAACTTTTCACCTAGCTCTTCAACTAACCAATCTCTAAAAACGATAGTTTCAGGAAAATTGTGTCCGGTGTCAATATGAACTAATGGGAAAGGAAATTTACCTGGTCTAAATGCCTTTTTTGCTAAATGAACTAATGTTATACTATCCTTTCCTCCAGAAAAAAGGAGTGCAGGATTTTCAAATTGACCTGCGACTTCCCGTAATATATATATAGCTTCCGCTTCCAAATGATCTAAATAATCCATTCTTTAATTTTTAATAACCAATAGTATTGAATCTTAATGTGCGTTTGTGGTATGTAATCCACATTCTTTCTTGCTTTGATCTTCCCACCACCATCGCCCAGCTCGAAAACTCTCTCCAGGTTGGACAGCTCGTGTACATGGCTGACAACCTATACTCGGAAATCCCTTGTCATGAAGGGGATTGTAAGGAATGTTATTAACCTTCAAAAACTCCTCTACATCTGTTAAGTTCCAGTGAAACAAGGGGTGAATTTTGAGGATATTATTATGAGCATCCCATTCTATGTATTCCATCTCTTCGCGATTAGGAGATTGATCGGCACGAATACCAGTTATCCAAATATCATATCCCTTTATCGCTCTGCTTAAAGGTTCTATTTTCCGAATAAAACAACATTCTTTTCGATTTTCGACAGATTCATAAAAGCTAGAAGGCCCCTTGTCAGTCACTAAACGTTCTACTTCTGCTGTATTTGGGGAATAAGATTGTATAGCTAATCCGTAACGTTCTAAAGTTCTATTCCAAACATAATATGTCTCTGGGAACAGACGTCCTGTGTCTAAAGTGAAAATATTTATGTTAGAGTTTGCTTGTGCTAAAAGATGAGTCAATACTTGATCTTCAATGCCAAATGATGTGGAAAAAACGGTTCGATCAGCATAATTACTGCTAATAAAATGAATTATTTCGGCTGCATCTTTTTCGGCTAATTCTTGTTTTAATTGATCTATCATAAGACTGTACTATTAATAAAATCTTTAGTATGTGTATTCAAAGCTTCTATTTTATCCTTAAAATCTCCTTTAAGCTGATTACGCATGGTATACATCAACTCCAGTGTATCATCAATTTCTTCTGGAAGCAACTCATTAAAAAATTCCTTTAATCGCTTTGCCATCGTCGGTGATTTACCATTGGTGGAAATACCTATTTTCAAATTACCCTTTTGCACAACTGACCCTAAATAAAAGTCACATAAGCTGGGTTTATCAGCGACATTTAATAGAATGTTTCTTTGTTTACACAGTTGCCGAATACGCTCATTTAACACATCATTATTAGTTGCTAATATGACCAAATCAACACCGTCCAAATCCTCTTCCTGAAAAGATCTCCTTACTAGTTGAGCATAGCTATTCTTCTTAACATAATCCTCCACACTCTGACTTACATCTAGGGCTACGACATTTACTTTTGCCTGCGGTGAATTAAAATAAATAGCTTGTAATTTCTCTAAACCTACAGGACCCGCGCCAACCAATAAAGTGTGAACCTGATCCATCTTTATATAAATTGGAAACAACGTATTCATGATAGATTGTTTAGTTTCAATTCTTCCTGTAATTTTTCGAAATCCTTATGCTTGGCAACTACCTCACCTAAAACAATTATCGCAGGTACGCCTACTAAATTTTTTTGCACCTCGGCTAATATAGTATCTACAAGACCAACAACAATACGTTCATTAGGCAATGATCCGTTTTGGATCAAAGCAATTGGGAGCTCTCCTCGGCCATGTTCTTGATATAAACTAACTATTTGCTGAAGCTTGGAGTATCCCATAAGCACGACTACTGTAGCGCTGCTATTAACTGCCATATTTAGGTCATCTGACAATTGCCCATCTGAAGTAGCTCCTGTAATCACCCAAAAGCTCTCTGCAATACCTCTATAGGTCAATGGTATCTGTTGTAATCCTGTCAATCCTATTGAAGAGGAAATACCTGGTACAACTTCTGTCGGGATATCATATTGGCGAACATGATCCAACTCTTCACCACCTCGACCAAATACAAAAGGATCTCCTCCTTTTAATCGTACCACATGCCCATAAGTAAGAGCGTAGTCCACTAATAACTGATTAATCTGATGCTGATCTGTAGATAGCTGCTCCGCTCGCTTTCCTACGTATACTTTCACACACTCATCTTTAGCATAGTTTAATAGGTCTTCATTAATCAATGCATCATATAATATAACATCAGCACTTTGGATAGCTTTCAATCCTTTAACAGTAATTAAATCAGCATCTCCTGGTCCAGCACCTACTAATGTTACCAATGGTTTTATATTTTTCATTCTGTAAAGTCTTAATTGTTATTAGCTATTCGTAAAGATTCTCGACGATCTGCCGCTTCTAAATAAAAGGCTGTCGCTTGTGTTAAGTATGCCTGAGCAAATTCAACCGAAGGGGTATATTTATTAATTTGTAAAACGCGATCAGAAAATGATACAGGGAAACTAAAAACTCCTTCTTCAACATAACGAGCATCAAATTCGTTAATAACACTAGTTTGCGTACTTGCATTGATACCTTTGTCCAAAAGCAATGCTTTGGCTGTCCAAACAAAGGAGGAATAAGTATGATAAATAGCATCAGCATATAGACCTTTATCAAAGGCTTCGTTTGCCCATCCAATTTTTTCTTCTGCTTCAAATAATAATGTAGCTACTAAATCAATAACTACCCCTGCACATTCCCCAACACCAATAGCAGTCTCAAAGGTATCTTGATGCCCCCAATCAATATATTCGTCTTCGGTCAAGGTAGAGAGGTCTGCCAAGGGTTTATACAGTTGATAAAAATAATCTTTACCTTGTCTTTCGTAATAATGATGAAACGACTCCTCAGCTTCTCGATGTGCTTTAAAATCTCCTAAGGTAAGATCAACCAAATGGGTAACCCTTTTGGTTGGGATTTTAATCACTCTCTCTGCTACTCTCCCTTCACCATCACCTACTGTACCTCCTCCTAACATCACCTGTGCGGCGGGGACTACTTTACCATTCGCTTTGACCGATGAGCCATGAAAACCTATATGTGCCAATCCATGCTGTCCACATGAGTTCATACAACCAGATATTTTAATTTTTAGATTTTGTTCGAATATAAAATCCCTATGAAACTCATGAATATATTGCTCTAAAACGCGTGCCATCTCCGTAGAATTGGATATACCCAAATTACAAGTATCGGTACCAGGACAGGTAGTAATATCAGATGTACTATCAAAGCCCGGCTTAGCAAATCCTAGATCATACAACACATTAAAAACATGAGGTAAAGACTCTTCATGAACATATTTAAAGAGTAAATTTTGTCCTTGCGTAATACGAATATCATCTGCAATGTGATCTCTTACACCAACGATTAAACGTCTTGCTTTCTCTGTAGAAATATCGCCCGTCAAAACTTTAACATATACTCCATAAAAGCCTTGCTGCTTTTGTGGAAATACATTTGTACGTTTCCAAACATCAAAAGCTTCATACTCAATAGGGATAGCTGAATTAACTGGCTTGGATGGTGCAATTGGTTCTACAATAGAGTCACGATCAACAACAATCCGTTGGTAGGGAAGTGCTTTTTTCTCTTGTTCTATTAAGCGTAGAACTTCTTCCAAGCCTAGTTTTTGTATTAAAAATTTAAAACGAGCTTTATTTCGATTATTACGCTCTCCGTATCTATCGAATACTCGTAATGTCGCTTCCATAAAAGGAATGATTTCTTCCTCTGATAAGAAATCAAATATTTTATAGGCTAATAGAGGTTGCGCTCCCAAGCCGCCACCTAACATGACTTTAAACCCACGGATTTCTACCCCATCTTTCACTTTAACTTTGGGAATAAAACCAAAATCGTGAATGTAAGAAAAGGCTGTATCTTTCGTTGATGATGAAAAAGCAATCTTGATCTTACGTCCCATTTCCGCACAAATAGGATTTCGTAGAAAGTACTCAAATGTTCTATGAGCATACGGAGAAACGTCAAAAGGCTCCTCTTTATCAATCCCTGCAATTGCAGAAGCTGTTACATTTCGTACAGTATTACCACAAGCCTCACGTAGTGTAATATCATCCTCTGCTAATTTGGCCCAAAGTTCTGGAGTTTTATCTAAGCTTACATAATGTATTTGGATATCCTGGCGAGTGGTCAAATGCAAGTTCTTACTAGCGTACTCATCTGAAACATCTGCTATCCTCAATAATTGTTTGAATGTTACTTTACCAAATGGCAATTTAATACGGATCATTTGAACACCAGGTTGCCGCTGCCCGTAAATACCACGAGCAAGGCGTAATGAACGAAACTTTTCATCGGGAATCTCCCCTCCCCTAAAAGCTCTAATTTTTTGCTCTAGTTCAATAATTTCTTGTTCAACAACAGGATTTTCTAATTCAGTACGAAAACTTTGCATCTCTAATTTAATCTATAATTATAAACATTAATATACTTCAGTAATAGTCACAAACACTAAGCTTACGAAGATATTGTACAAATGTATAAAATAATTATCTATAAAAACTATATAGTCTACCAAATTAGTATATATTTGTAGAGTTAATTATAAATAACACAATAATATTCAATGAAAAATGAAATATTATAAGACCATAATATACTCACTATCAACATTATTAATAAATTCATGCGCTCCAAAAATGGAAGAAAGCTATGATATTAAAAAAGGTTTTACAGGTAACATATCTATCTCTGGAGCATTTGCTTTGTACCCGATTGTCGTATTATGGTCTGAAGATTTCAAACTAAAACACCCAAATGTTCGTTTTAACATCTCTGCTGGAGGAGCTGGGAAAGGCATAACAGATGTCTTGACCAACATGGTCGACATTGGATTAGTATCTCGAGATCTATCACCAAAAGAACTTGTTAAAGGAGCCTTACCTATATTCGTCGCAAAAGACGCTGTCTTGGGAACGTACAACAGCAGTAACCCTAACTCAAAACTGATACAAGAAAGAGGGCTAAGTAAGCAAGAACTAAAAAAAATATTTATAGACCAGAGTTATAGTACATGGCAAGATATTGATCTACGGTTTTCAAATGATCCAATAGCTATATACACGCGATCAGATGCTGCAGGAGCTGGAGAAACGTGGGCTAAATTTTTCAATCATTACCAAGAAGATTTACAAGGTGTAGGTATTTTTGGCGACCCTGGTTTAGCACAAGCTGTTAAAGACAATCCTTACTCTATTGGCTTCAATAACATAAATTTCATTTACGACCTCAATTCTCATAAAACTGCAGATAATATTAAAGTAATCCCTATTGATATAAATGAAAATGGAAAAATTGACAAGGAAGAAAGTTTTTATGAGAATTTAAATGAATTGACTCAAGCGGTAGCTGCAGGACACTACCCCTCTCCTCCCAGTAGAGAGTTATCATTCGTCATCAAAAATACAAACGATAGTAAACTCATTAAAGAATTCATTCGGTTTGTCTTAGCAAAAGAACAACAACGGTACTTATTGGAAAATGGATACGTACCTCTAACGAATGACCAAATAAAAATAGAACTCAATAAAATTGATAAAAAATGAAGCTAAGACTCTTAAAAGATTTTCTATTTAACAAGATATCAAGTTTATTGCTATTATGCTCTTTCTTAGCAATATCATTGATATTTATTATTTTGATTTATAAATCAATTCCACTATTAGAGTATCAAAATATCGGTTCTATTCTATCTCAAAGTGTATGGTCTCCACTGAAAGGAAATTTTGGTTTTTTACCGTTTATCATGGGAACGGCATGGGTAACTATTATATCTCTTTGCTTTGCCGTTCCGTTATGCTTGCTGACATCTATATATTTAGTGGAATACGCTCCTGACAAGCTTCGAAAAATAGTTTTACCCTTAATTAACACACTAGCCGCTCTTCCTTCTGTTTTATATGGGGTTTGGGGTGTATTATTTATAGTTCCGTTAATGGGTGAATATATAGCTCCTCTATTTGGAATTGTTAGTTCAGGATATTCTGTTTTATCTGGAGGTATTGTTTTAGCAGTGATGATTTTCCCGATAATGATTAGCATTATCGTGGAAGTTCTACATACTATTCCAAAAGAGTTAAAATCTGCATCACTCTCCCTAGGAGCTACGAAGTGGGAAACAATTGTAAAAGTAAATATTAAAAAAGCTAAACCTGGAATTATTGCAGCTATAGTATTGGCAATCTCAAGAGCATTAGGGGAAACAATAGCTGTACTGATGGTATGTGGCAACATTCCAAAAGTACCACAATCAATTTTTGATGCAGGATATCCAATACCTGCCTTAATAGCCAACAACTTCGGTGAAATGATGTCGATACCCTTATATGACTCAGCTCTTATGTTTGCTGCTTTATTATTACTAATCATCATTCTAGCATTTAATTTAATTGCTAGAGTGGTACTTAATAAATTAGAAAAGAATCATAATGACTAATAACATCAATTCACGCCTCCGTAAAGAAAAAATAGCAAAAGTAATAATGCAAATTGCAGGATTTTGTATTATCGGATCATTATTCTTGATTGTTGGAATAATTCTATACAAGGGAGTCCCATATCTTTCTTGGGATATGATAACCGAAACCCCTAAGGGTGGATTCTATATTGGTAAATCTGGAGGTATTTTGAATGCTATTTTAGGGTCGCTATATCTTGCGAGCGCCGCAACTCTATTAGCAATTATTATAGGAATCCCTATTTCAATTTATTTAAATCTTTACATCAAATCTGACTCCATAATATCAAGATCTGCTAAGTTAATGTTTGATGTTTTGTACGGCATTCCCTCTATTGTGTACGGAGCTATTGCTTTCAGCATCATGATATGGTTAGGTATCAGAGCCTCGTTATTGGGAGGGATATTAACTATAACATTACTCACTATACCAATTGTAGTAAGAACAGTAGATGAACTAATTAAAACAATTCCTGAGGACTTAAAAAATGTCACAAAATCACTAGGAGCTACAAGGTGGGAATCATCATTAATATTGTTAAAATATATAAAAACAGGACTTTTTACAGCTATGCTACTTGCATTCGGACGTGCCATAGGTGATGTAGCAGGTGTGTTATTGACAACAGGATTCAGTGACAATATCCCCAAATATTTGGACGAACCTGCCGCTACTCTTCCCTTAGCCATATTCTTTCAGCTGAGCAGCCCAATTCCTGAGGTACAAGGGAGAGCATATGCTTCAGCATTAATATTAACATGTATCATTCTAATTATAGTAATATGTACTCATATCCTAACATCGAAAAACAACAAACAGAAAATATAACTTCTCCCTTGTCCACGCCACATCTTCAAATCAAAAACTTGAACGTGTACATTGATGAAAAACACATACTCAAAAATATAAACTTAGAAATCCCAAACAATTCTATTACATCTATCATAGGGCCTTCAGGATGTGGTAAGACAACCTTGTTAAAAACTTTGAACCGCCTTCTTGATGACAGCAAGAATATTCAAATAACTGGTTCAGTCTTAGTAAACGGAGAAGATATATATGCGAAAAATGCTGAAGTGACGCATATTCGCAAAAAAATGGGACTACTCTCACAACGGCCTTTCCCATTACCAATGTCTATTTTTGATAATATTGCTTATGGTCCAAGAATCCATGGGGAGCACAATAAAAAAATATTAAACCAAATCGTAGAAAACCAACTTAAAAATGTAGGCTTGTGGGAGGAAGTAAAAGATCGATTACATCATTACGCTTCACAACTATCCATCGGTCAACAGCAAAGACTTTGTCTAGCTAGAGGTCTAGCTGTAAATCCTGAAATTATTTTAGGCGATGAAAGTACTTCAGCGCTGGATCCGATATCGACTCAAACTATTGAGAATCTTTTAGTAGACTTAAAAAAGGATTATACGATAATATTGGTAACACATATTTTGCGACAAGCTCGTAGGGTTTCAGATTATATTGCCTTCATATATAATGGTGAGATATTAGAATTTGGTAAAACAGAAGAGGTACTATTACATCCCAGAAATGAAATCACTCAACAATATGTCAAAGGATTTATAAGTTGAAAAAATCGCGAAAGAATTAGTATATTTCTTTTCTACTCTATAAGTAATCATAAAACAATTCATGCGCAGAAACGTTTATTACAAAAAACATAATCATGTGTACAAGAGTAGTTTACAAAGGCCCAAATAATACTATTATTACTGCAAGAAGTATGGATTTCAAAATAGAAATTCCGGCTAACATTTGGGTATTTCCGCAAGGATTGCTTAGAGAAAGTAAAATTAAACCCCAAGTAATGAGCTGGACCTCTAAATATGGTAGTGTGGTCACGAGCTCATGGGATATCGCCGTATCTGACGGAATGAATGAGAAAGGACTAGTAGCAAATCTATTATGGCTTACCAGTACACAATTCCCACCTTATAATACTGATAACAACAGGAAGAAACAAGGATTAGTAGTTTCTTTTTGGGCGCAATATATTCTTGATAATTTTGAAAGCGTAAATGAAACTGTTGAAGCTTTAAAAAAAGAAGAATTCATCATTGTATCAGATAACTTACCTGGTACGGATAGATTTGTTAATGTTCATTTATCTATATCAGATGCTAGCGGTGATAACGCAATTTTTGAATATATTGATGGAAAGTTAATAATTCACCATGACCCATCCTATACTGTAATGACTAACGATCCAATATATGAGCAGCAACTTGCTATTAATCAATATTGGACAGATATCCCCGGCAATATATTTTTACCTGGTACAAATCGTGCTCCTGATCGCTTCGTTAGAGCTTCGTATTACATTAAGGCAATTCCACAAACAGAAGATAGAAGGATTGCCATAGCAAGCGCTTTCAGTGTAATCAGACAATGCTCAGTTCCATATGGAATCTCCTTAGATGACTCTCCTCATTTATCCACTACAAGATGGCGAACCGTAGCAGATCATAAAAACTTAACATATTATTTTGAAGACGCTTTAAGTCCTAATACAATATGGGTTGATTTAAACAAAATGAATTTCGCAAAAAATGCATCTGTTAAAAAATTATCTCTGGATAAGGAACAAATCTATGCTGGAGAAACGTCAAAAGATTTTATAGACACTCCGTCCTTTAAATTTTTAACATTATAGATTTATAGGAGGCTATTATTTTAAAAACATTATTACAAGTAAATTAAGCTATCAAAAACTTATAATAATCTTATAATAATAAAGCCCCAATTGGGGCTTTATATAAAACAAACTAAACAATCAACTATTTAATATTTCCTACACAATTACTTGACTTCAATCAGTCGCTTAGCGATAATTGCCTCTTCTTTTTTACCGATTTTCACTGTTAATATTCCACCTACATATGAAGCTTCTATATTGCTATAATCAACTGTCTCAGGCAATGTAAATGAGCGAGAAAACGAACTATAATTAAACTCTTTTTTACTATAAATAACTCCTTCAGAATCTTTTGCCACTTCTTTTTCTACTGCTAGTGTTATAATATTTTTATCGACATTGATTTTAAAATCAGACTTTTCTAATCCTGGCGCTGCCAATTCAATTGAAAATGCTGTTTCATCCTCTATAATGTTAACAGCGGGAACACGAGCGACAAGACGATCATTAACAAAAGAATCATTAAATAAGTTGTCAAAAACTGAATGTACAAATGGGTTTACTGCTTCTGTATTTTTAGCAGGGAATTTTAATAATGTCATATCTATATCCTCCAATTTTATTAATTTTTAATTTTGATAAAATAAAATCAAGTAATGTACCAAAAGAAAAAATAAGACAAAATGACATATCTTAACTTAAATTAGTGACAAAAATTCCTAAAAAGCTTTTAAACATACCCACAAGGGTATTCAAGAACAAAAAACACTCATTAAAATTTATAATGAGTGTTTAAAAAAGTTATTTTAATAAGTGATTATTTAGTATAGATTAATTTCACTTCTGAATTAGCTAAGTCTCCACCAAACGGAGGGTTCACTTTACGAATAGACACTGTAACAGACTCCACAAATGAATAATTCCTTAATATTCTATCTAATATATCTTCTAGCGCAGATTCCAATAATTTCCTTTTGGGAGTCATAATCTCAGCTAAGATTTTATAAAGTTCTTCATAATTGATAGTATTATTTAGATCTTCAGAATTTGAATTTTCAAATGGAAACTCAACTTCTACATTAACATAAAATTCATTACCAACTACTTGTTCTTCTTCGTAAAACCCAATAGGTGAAAAGAAACGAACCTCCCTAAGGGCAACATTTTGTCTAATCATAATGTTAAAAATAATAAAATACTTACACAGTTTAAATAGTATCACTAAAACAATTAGAATATTACAATAGGTTTTTTAAATATTACTGTTGAAATATTTAATTTCGCTGATCAAGTTTATACACAAAATGAAAAAAATACTATTTGCAATTCTTTTGAGTTCTACCACTCTAGTTTATGCTCAAAGAGGATTTAGCATAGAAGAAACAGTTTTTGGCCCCAGTAAATACGCACCAAATAATTTACCTGGTTTAAAATGGACTAAAAACGAAGATATATTTACTTATCTAGACGAAAACCGCCAAAACCTTTTATCTAGAAATTCTAAATATAATTGGGAGGTTAAACATCTCGCTACTCTCTCGGACTTACAATCCGCTGTAAAAAATATTATACATGATGATAAGGTAGAAATCAACTATTTTCCATACCAATACGAATGGACAAGTAATAATACAATTACTTTTTCTATGCCTACAGCAATGTGGGTGTATAAAATAGATTTTGATCCGATCACCAAAAAAGCGCAATTAATTAATAAAGCTGAATCGAAATCTCGCAACTTAGAATATACAACAAACAATAATAAAACAGCCTACCTAAAAGGTAATAATATTGAAATCTTAACAAAAGATGGTCAGAAAATCCAAGTTACAAAAGATACGGTAGACGGAATTGTAAACGGTAGCGATCAGACTCACCGCCAGGAGTTCGGTATCAATAAAGGAATGTGGTGGTCACCTAACAATCAAAATCTCCTTTTCTATAAAAAGGATGAGACGATGGTCAGTAAATACCCCATTCCACAATGGGATACGCGTGTGGCGACCATTAAAGATATAAGATATCCTATGGCTGGAATGAAAAGTGAAGAAGTAAAACTTATAATTTACAACACACTAACTAACACTTACACAACGGTACAAACCAACGAACCTAAAGAACAATATCTTACTATGGTAACTTGGGATCCTAGTAGCGAATACGCTTATGTAGGGGTATTAAATAGAGGCCAAGACCACTTGAAGCTTAACAAATATAACGCTAAAAATGGCCAGTATGTGAATACGCTTTTTGAAGAAACGTCCACCACATGGGTTGAACCACAACACCCATTAATATTTATCCCTAATTCTCCAAACCTCTTTCTTTATCAAACTGACAGAGATGGCTTCAACCATTTATATTTATATAATACCGATGGAAAACTTGTAAAAGACTTAGGCTATAAAGATATTGTTGTTAAAGACTTCAAAGGATTTAATACTAGCTTCACCAAAGCATACTATATCGGATCTGCCAATAATGCCTTAGAAAGACATCTTTATGAAGTAAATCTTAAAAGTGGAGCAACCAAACAATTAACCACAGCAAAAGGAACTCACAATGCTAATATCAGTCCATCTGGAAGATATATTCTGGATCAATACAGTAATTTAAATACGCCGAATAAAATACAAATAATTGACACGAAAACTAATAAAGAGACAATTTTATTAGATGCGCCAAACCCATTCACGGGAAAAGTTGACTTACCAAAAATTGAGTTGATTGAATTAGTTTCGGCAGATGGGCATACACCATTAAATGGTAGAATAACTTACCCTCCTAATTTTGACCCAACAAAGACATATCCTGTAATGGTCTATTTGTACGGAGGGTCTCATGCACAATTAGTACAAGACAAATGGTTAGGTGGAGTAGGTTATTTTGATATGTATATGGCTCAAAAAGGGTATATTGTTTTTACGCTAGACAATCGGGGTTCTGATTCTAGAGGGCGTGATTTCACAAGAGTTACACATCGTCAATTAGGCGAAGCAGAAATGGCAGATCAGCTAGTTGGAGTAGAGTACTTAAAAAGCCTTCCTTACATCGATAAAGATAAGATGGGTATTTTTGGGTGGAGCTTCGGAGGTTACATGGCTACTTCTTTAATGACCAAACATAATGATATTTTTAATACGGCCGTAGCTGGAGGCCCTGTTATGGATTGGAAATTTTATGAGATTATGTATGGAGAGCGCTATATGGATACGCCTGAAGAAAATCCAGAAGGTTATCACAAAACATCATTATTAAATAAAGCAGATCAATTAAAAGGAAACTTATTAATCATTCATGGCGCTCAAGATCCAGTTGTTTTACAACAACACAGTATGGAATTTGTAGAGCAAGCTATCAAGGCAGGAAAACAAGTTGATTACTTCTTATACCCTACCCACGAGCATAATGTCAGTGGTAAAGATAGAATTCATATGTATGAAAAAATCGCGAAATACTTCGACATTCATCTTAAATAAAAATAAAGGCTACCAAAATTAGGTAGCCTTTATTTTTATCAGTAAATTAATCTGTTTCTTAAGATAATTTATAAATATTTCAGTTCCTTTGTTTTGTCTAAACACGATATAATTAAGATGAAAAAAACCAAAGAGATAAGTAGTTTTTTTTATAGCCAATATTTTGCTGAAGGATTACGGATTACGATTGGTACAATTATTCCAGTAATTATTTTCGCTATTTTTGGAGAGTTCAAGACGGGGACCATGATTTCATTAGGAGCATTAGTCATCGGTCTATCAGACACACCAGGCGCACCTCGACACCGCAAAATAGGTATGCTGTATTGTACCGCATTATGCATATTAACAATAATCATAACATCATTAGTTAATGGCTCACTTGTACTAATGACAATCACTATTGCTACGATATCCTTCTTATCTTCTATGCTAGCAGTCTTTAATGCTAGGGCTGCGACCATCGGCACAATGTGCGTATTAACGATGTTATTTAATATCGATAATTTCAGCACACTCGAGAACGAGGTTATTTACTTATTATATTTTATAATTGGCGCCATATGGTACCTAACAGTTAGCTTTTCTATCATGCAAGTGCGACCATACCGTCTTGCTCAACAAGAACTTTCAGAAGCAATTAGACATGTAGCAGAGTACATTAGATTGAAAGCTAATTTTTATAAAGTAAACACAGATTTAGAGGAAAACTATATTAAATTAATTGAACAACAGGTTATTATAAATAATGATCAAGAAAATATTCGGGACATTCTTTTTCAAAGTAAAAGATCGATCAAAGACACTACAAAAGAAGGGCGGTACTTGACATTGATATTTAATGATATCGTTGACTTATTTGAACAAAGCATGACCACCCATTATGATTATGAAACTATTCGTGATAAGTATGCCTCCTCAGATATACTAGACAAAATAAGAAGTATACTATTAAAGGTAACACACGAACTTGATAATATTGGGTATAAAATAAATGCAAATCAAGCACCTACTCCGATTTATGCATTTGAAGAAGAAATACTGATTCTAAAGGATTCTATTGACAAATATGATGCTGAGAATAATAGTAATTCGATTCCAATAAAAAAAATTATAATTAATATAAGAACTATGGTGAAGCATCTCAACGATATTTTCACCTATGCTCAATTTAAAGATGCAGATACAGAGAAAACAGAAATTGACGAAAGTAAAAAATTTATAAAACGAGATATCTTAAACTGGCAAAGTTTTAAAGATAACCTTAGCTTAGATTCAACAGTATTTCGTCATGCCTTGAGAATGGCTATTGTATTATCTGGATCTTATTTTATATTTAGCCTAACCCACATTACAGAACAAGGTCTTTTTTGGATATTGTTGACTATTCTAGTTATCATCAAACCTGGTTTTGGTTTAACAAAAGAGCGAAATTTACAACGCTTATTGGGGACTATAATCGGAGGTGTAATTGGTGGTATAATATTATTCACTATACCTGATCCTTCCGCTCGTTTCGTGATATTGGTATTCTTTTTTTTAATTGCCTACAGTTTATTCCGCGTGAATTATATTATGGCAGTAATTTTCATGACGCCATACGTCTTAATTATGCTGAGTTTTACAGGAAATAATACTATGGAAATGGCCAAATTAAGAATATTAGATACTTTTATCGGTGGATCTATAGCGTTTTTATCGAGTTATATCATTTTCCCAAACTGGGAAAGTTTACAAATAAAATCAAACATAAGAAATCTACTTATAGCTAATTATCAATATTTAGCTCAGGCAATTTCATTATTATCCAAGAACAAATTAGATATCACCGAATATAAACTTGCCCGTAAAGAAGTATATATTGCTTCTGCCAATATGGGTTCTACTTTTCAAAGGCTATTAACAGAGCCCAAATGGCGACAAAAAATAACAAAAGAGGTTAATAGATTTGTAATTCTTAACCATATATTTTCTTCCTATTCTGCGACGCTAATTACACAGTTGAGAGTTGCCGATGTGAATCACTTTGATAATTCACACTTAAAATTACTATACAAATCATTACATATTCTTGAGAAACTAATCATTTCTATGGAGTCGCCAGATACAGAATTGCATTTTGTTAAAGCCCCCGAAATAGTTAAATTTGAATTACAAGAAGTGACTACGGATGATTCAAAATTAATAACTGATCAACTTCAGTTTTTGTATAAAATAACGACTGATATCCAGAAAGTAATGAATGACTTGGAGTCAAAAAGTAGAGAGTTAGAACGAAGTAAGAAAACGATAAATGAGTAATCAGATTTACGATATAATAATTATTGGCGCCGGACCAATAGGGATTGCGTGTGCAATAGAAGCTAAAAAAAATAATTTAACTTACTTAGTTATTGAAAAGGGTTGTCTTGTTAATTCACTATATAATTACCCAATAAACATGACATTTTTCTCCACGTCGGAAAAACTAGAAATTGGAGAAATGCCATTCGTCACCACAAACCCTAAACCTAAGCGTGCAGAAGCATTAGAGTATTATAGACGAGTACATAATAAATTCAATATCAATAGTCAACTATTTGAAACGGTATTATCGTGTAAAAAGCATAAGGGTATATTTACGGTAATCACCTCAAAAAAAGAATATCAAGCAAAAAATGTAATAGTTTCAACTGGTTTTTATGACTGTCCAATTTCATTAAATATACCAGGAGAAAATTTACCTAAAGTTAGTCACTATTACAATGACCCTCATTATTACGCCAATCAACACGTCATTGTAGTAGGAGCAAGTAATTCTTCAATTGATGCGGCATTAGAAACTTATCGTAAGGGCGCGAAGGTAACCCTCGTTATACGTTCAAATGAAATTAGTCCGAGAGTAAAATATTGGGTAAAACCAGACATAGAAAATAGAATAGCAGAAGGTGAAATCGACGTTTATTACCATAGTAATCTGATGGAAATACAGGAGGAAAGTGCCACAATCAAAACTCCTAATGGAATAATTACTATTCCTAATGATTTTGTTTTAGCCTTAACCGGATACAAGCCAAACTTCAAGCTGTTAGAAAGTTTCGGAATAGAATTAGATTATAAAAATGCAATGATACCTAGCTACAATCCTAATACTATGGAGTCAAACATACCTAATATGTATTTAGCAGGAGTAGTATGTGGTGGATTAAATACACATCAGTGGTTCATTGAAAATTCCAGGATTCATGCAAATTTAATCATCCAAAATATAATTTCTAATGATCTATCTTAAGACCATCGATAAATATCGTGGCTAATTTTTTTTGTAGATCTAAGATTGCTTCAAACTCTTCTATTTTGGGGATAAAGTAGCTTTTCAAATCCTTCATAACGATCAATCTCATCCCCATACAAGCATTAAGAAAGATATTTGCGGTTTCATCTGTATCAATATTTTTCAAATGACCATGCTCTACACCTCGATCTAAAATAGATTTCAAAAGTATCTTTTGCCTTTCTATAGACTGCATCAATAATAAATCAACTTCTGAAGGTACTTCTTTACGGAATAACAAAGTATATTCAATGATATAAAAATATCTTCTTGCGAACTCTATTCTTTTTTCTAAAATAATGAAAATAGCTTTTTTAACATCTGTTATTGATTTTATTAGTGCATTTATCTCTTCATCCACCTCTTCCATAACATCTTCTATAACTGCCATATATAGACTATTTTTATCCGGAAAATAATAGTACAATAGAGCCTTCGAAAAAGCTAAATCTTTTGCGATTTCAGCCATAGTAGTTTTTGCTAATCCGTAATGAGCAAATCTACGCTTTGCGATCTCTAAAATTTGATTCCGTTTTGTATCAACACTTTTGGGCATAGTATATAAAATATTTTCGTTCTTAATAATTGCTTTGTCTTATCTTTACAGCTGTAACAACTCAACATTAAAGATAACACTTTGATTTTTTAAAAGCAAAAGTCAAAAAGTAAGCTCCTTTTAAAATGCAACATCATATCTCGTTAAAAACCTACAACACCTTTGGGGTCGATGCATCAGCAAGAAACTTTATAGAAATAAATAACGAACAAGATTTAAATACATTTTTTATTCAAGGTGTATTTCAACAAGAGTTCTTTGTACTTGGTGGTGGAAGTAATGTATTATTTACACAGGATTTTGAGGGAACGATTCTAAAAATCAACAATAAAGGAATTCAACATTTTATTGAAGGAAGCAATATCTTCATCACTGCAGCAGCTGGAGAAGTTTGGAATGATCTCGTTTGGTATTGTATAGATCGTAATTTTCCTGGATTGGAGAATATGGCGCTGATACCAGGCTCAGTGGGTGCCTCCCCAGTTCAAAATATAGGAGCCTATGGTGCTGAGTTAATGGATTTTTTCTACACCTGTCGTGCATTCGACACCTATACGGGCGAACTCAAGACTTTTACCAATCAAGAATGTAGCTTCACCTACAGAGACAGCATATTTAAAACAAAATTTAAAGGTCGCTTTATTATTCTATCGGTTACTTACAAGCTTCGAATTGATAATAAAATAAACACGAGCTATGGTGCGATCGAAACCGAGCTTTTAAATAGAAACATTACCTCACCCACTATTAAAGATATTGCAGAAGTAGTGTCTTTTATTCGCGTCCAAAAATTACCCGATCCAAAAACCATTGGTAATGCCGGTTCATTTTTTAAGAACCCCGTAGTTAGTCACGATAAATTAGTTACTCTGAAAGAGGACTTCCCAACTATAGTCTATTATCCTTTCATCAACAATACCTTCAAACTAGCGGCAGGATGGCTAATAGAGAAATGTGGCTGGAAAGGTAAGAGTGTTGGAGATGTGAAAATTTGGAATAATCAAGCACTTGTAATTACCAATACTGGCCAAGCTACAGGAAAAGAAATCTTCAAAGTTTCTGAACAAATCATCGATGATGTGAACGCAAAATTCCAAGTAATATTAGAGAGAGAAGTTAATATTTTATAAAATCAGAAAATATATTCTGTTGAAAATCAAACTATTCTTATTAAGAAATAATAAATCTTCACATTTTTTAACATTTTTATCATTAAATCTATCTAAAATCAAAAATTAGCACGGTGTTTGCGTAGTTAAGATTGACGATACAATTTTTCGACAAAAAAGTTCATTTTAAATGAGAATAAAAACATCACAGAGTTAACAGAATATATTTTCTTTAGTAATTAGAATATAAACTTTAAAAAACACCGCTATGAACAAACTTGAATTCAACTCTTTAGTAATCCAGCACTCTGATTCTTTAAAGTCTTATGCACGTAACTTCACCAGAGACAATGAAGATGCTAATGATTTAGTACAAGAAACCATACTAAAAGCTATTACTTATTTCAAAAACTTCCGCGAAGGAACCAATCTAAAAGGATGGTTGTACACCATCATGAAAAATACATTCATTAATAATTATAGACGTACAAGTAAAACTAATAGCTTGATCACCAAAGAAGAGGAAATATCACATGCTAATTTAGTAAACTCATCTTCTAAAAATATGGGGGTCAACAAATTTATTATGGAAGACATTAATATAGCCTTAGGTAATCTATCTAAAGATTATTATACACCATTTACAATGTATTTTGAAGGTTATAAATATCACGAAATTTCAGAAGAATTAAACATTCCAATTGGGACAGTTAAGACAAGAATACATGTCGCAAGAAAAGCTATGAAAAAAACTTTATCTTGTTATAGATAGTACTTTACAGTTTTTGAGAATGAATAATAATGATCTCCCACAATTCACCAAATCTCAATTAGCATTACGAAATGGACAAGATAAGCCCTCTATTTGGGTAGCATATCAAGGAATAATCTATGATGTTACCGAAAGTAGGTTATGGAAAAATGGGAAACATTATGAACATTGGGCAGGGCAAGACTTGACGGAAGAGTTGATAGACGCTCCACACAGTTCATCGGTATTCAAAAAATTTATAATTGTAGGCCAGCTTATTTAATTTGATATTAGCGAATTATTCGCTAATATCAAATCTCGCCAAATTAACAAATTCTTTAATTCTATTTGTTATTTCCAAATCTGTAAGATTTTGTAAACGTTCCGTACCAAATGCCTCTACACAAAAGGAAGCTAATGCTGCTCCATATATAATCGCATTCTTAATATTTGCAAAATTAATCGAACCAACTTTTGCTAGGTATCCAATAAAACCTCCTGCAAAAGTATCTCCCGCTCCAGTAGGATCAAAAACATCCGCCAATGGTAAAGCAGGTGCCGAAAAAACTTGACCATCACCAAACAGTAAAGACCCATGTTCTCCTTTCTTGATAATCAAGTACCGCGGGCCCATCCCTAAAATTTTGTTAGCAGCCTTTACCAAAGAATACTCTCCCGATAATTGTCTAGCTTCGGAATCATTAATAGTAAGAACATCCACTCTTTGAAGTACAACTTTTAGATCATCCATAGCGATATCCATCCAGTAGTTCATCGTATCCAAGACTACTAATTTAGGAGTATGTTTCAAACGATCTAATACTGTAAGTTGTATGATAGGCGTCAAATTCCCTAATAGTAGATACTCACAATCTTGATAGGATTCTGGAATTTTAGGATCAAAATCAGCTAAAACATTTAAATCAGTCGCAAGCGTATCCCGACTATTCATATCCGTATGGTATCGACCTGACCAAAAAAAGGATTTCCCTTCTCGTTCAACTTCAATACCTGATACATCAAGATTTTTACTTTTTAAGAGATCCAGATTGTCATCAAAATCTCCACCTACCACGCTGATAAGTTTTACATCATTATATAGGTAAGATGCGGACAACCCAGCATAGACTACAGCACCTCCTAAAATTTTATCTGTTTTTCCAAAAGGTGTTTCGATTGCATCAAATGCCGCCGTACCTACTATCACTAAACTCATAATAACATTTTAATTATGAAATCATTATAAATGAAAAAACCGGCTGTAAGCCGGTTTTAGCAGTTGCTCCTGAAGCTGGGCTCGAACCAGCGACCCTCTGATTAACAGTCAGATGCTCTAACCAACTGAGCTATTCAGGATCATCTTCGCAATAAAGAATCTCTTCCAAAGCGACACAAAGATAAATACTATAATTTATAAAAACAAGAAACCATAAAGTAATTTTTTAATACTTTCGTACTTAAAAAAATAACTTAATAATATTGAATGCCTTATAACTTATTTTAGTACACTAATAGGAATACTTATCTTTGGGACATGTTAAAAAAAGAAAGATACAAAGCATTCGTAGAATACTTTTCAACTCATAGTCCAGACGCTAAGACTGAATTGAATTATAATAACCCATTTGAGTTATTAATCGCAGTTATCTTATCTGCTCAATGTACAGACAAACGTATCAATCAAATAACACCTGCCCTATTCACTCGATATCCTACACCAGAATCTTTAGCTGAAAGTTCAGTTGAAGAAGTATTTACCTATATTCGATCTGTTAGCTACCCAAATAATAAAGCAAAGCATTTAGTTGGTATGGCTCAAAAGTTACTCAGTGAATTCCAAGGGATAGTACCGGAGAAAATTGAAGATTTAGTAAAACTACCTGGTGTAGGCAGAAAGACAGCAAATGTAATCTCATCAGTAGTCTATGACAACCCTGCTATGGCCGTAGACACTCATGTATTTAGGGTAAGTAATAGATTAGGTTTAACTACAAGAGCCACAACACCATTAGCCGTTGAAAAACAACTCGTCAAATACCTGCCACAAGATACCATTAAAATAGCGCATCATTGGCTCATCCTACATGGTCGATATGTATGCCTAGCAAGAAAACCAAAATGTGAGGAATGTGCAATTACATACTTTTGCAAATATTTCGAACAAACTCACAAAACAAAAGTTATTAACACTGAGGATAAATAAGAATTTTAACTCGTACTTTTAAGTAGTAAACTATAATAACTAAATTTATTAGCAAATAATTTGGTAATACTATTTAATATTTTTACTTTTGAAACAACAATACTAAAAATATGAGCAACGCAGATAAATTAAAAGCTTTACAGCTTACACTTGATAAATTAGAAAAATCGTATGGTAAAGGTGCGATTATGAAATTAGGAGATTCAGCTGTAGAGCCCATCGAAGCTATTTCTACAGGTTCTTTAGGATTAGACATAGCATTAGGTATAGGCGGTGTTCCTAAAGGTCGTATTATTGAAATATATGGGCCCGAATCTTCAGGTAAGACTACATTAGCTACACATATTATAGCAGAGGCACAAAAAAAAGGCGGTATAGCCGCAATTATTGATGCTGAGCATGCGTTTGATAAATATTATGCTCAAAAACTGGGCGTTGACGTAGAGAATCTATTAATTTCACAACCTGATAACGGTGAACAAGGATTAGAAATTGCTGATAATCTTATTCGCTCAGGAGCAATTGACATCATTGTTATTGACTCCGTAGCGGCTTTAGTACCAAAAGGGGAAATTGAAGGAGAAATGGGCGATTCAAAAATGGGACTTCAAGCTCGTTTAATGTCTCAAGCTTTACGTAAATTAACAGGAACAATCTCCAAAACTAATTGTTGTTGTATTTTTATCAACCAATTACGTGAGAAAATTGGAGTTATGTTCGGTAACCCCGAAACTACTACAGGTGGTAACGCTTTGAAATTCTATGCTTCAGTACGTTTAGATATCCGTCGTACTTCACAAATTAAAGACTCGGATGAGGTATCTGGAAATAGAGTTAAAGTGAAGATTGTTAAGAATAAAGTTGCTCCTCCTTTCCGTATTGCCGAATTTGATATTATGTTTGGAGAAGGTATTTCTAAAGTTGGTGAAATCATCGACTTAGGAGTAGAATATAATATTATCAAAAAAGCAGGTTCATGGTTCAGTTACGGCGACACTAAATTAGGTCAAGGTCGTGATGCTGTTAAAAATCTTTTATTAGATAATCCTGATCTAGCAGATGAACTAGAAGCAAAAATCAAAGCTGAAGTAACTGGTGAAGTCATAGACCAACATATGTTGGAAAGCAAAGACTAAAATAAGATATTATTATTCCTAAAAAATGGGTTCTTTATATTAACAATAAAGAACCCATTTTTATTATATTATCATTTAACTAGCGATGAAGTGAATATTTATAAATAAATAATCTATGGACATAGAAATTAAAATATTAATGTATTTTTAAGACATGAAAAAAATAACTAGTAACCTATTATTTAAAGTCATTGTCGCTATTGCTTTAGGAGGTCTTTTAGGAAATGTGATCCCTGCTTCAATAGGTCGAATTTTCGCTACCTTTAATGGACTCTTTGATCAATTACTAAAATTTTTAATCCCACTTATTATTGTTGGATTAATTATACCTGCTATCGCAAAATTAGGCAATACCGCCGGAAAAATGCTCTTAGCCACTGTAGCTTTGGCCTATGGGTCTACATTATTTTCTGGATTTTCCACCTACTTTGCTAGTATGTCAATATTCCCTTCATTAATCGACAGTACCTATGCACAAAATATTACCAATGAGGTTCCTGGTCTTAGTCCGTACTTCAGTATAGAGATCCCCCCCTTCTTTGATGTCATGTCTGCACTTGTCTTTTCATTTCTTGTAGGTATTGGGTTATCGAAACTTAAAAATTCTAAACTTGCAGAAGTAATGAATGATTTTGAGAATATCATAACTTTCATTATCGAAAAAGTAATAATCCCTTTACTACCACTTTTTATTTTCGGAATATTCTTAGACATGACATATACAGGCAAAGTCATGATGATATTGAATGTATTTATCAAAATCATTGGTGTTATTTTCGCGTTACATATTTTATTGTTATTGATTCAGTTTATAATCGCGGGATTATTCTCAAAACAAAACCCCATCAAGCTATTAGCTACACTAATGCCTGCTTACTTCACAGCATTAGGAACACAATCTTCAGCAGCAACCATACCTGTGACACTCACACAAGTCAAAAAAACAGGTGTTTCCGAAGATGTAGCCGCTTTTGTAGTACCATTATGTGCAACTATACATTTAGCCGGAAGTACATTGAAGATCGTGGCTTGTGTTATTGCCCTAATGCTAATGCAAGGCATACCGATAGATTTCGCACAAATGGCAGGATTTATCTGTATGTTGGGTGTTACCATGGTTGCTGCCCCAGGAGTACCTGGAGGAGCTATAATGGCAGCTATAGGTATCATAGCCTCCATGTTGGGATTTGACTTACAAAATCAAGCACTCATGATCTCGCTTTACATTGCTATGGATAGTTTTGGAACGGCTTGTAATGTAACTGGAGACGGAGCAATTGCAATTATTATTAATAGTATATTTGGTACAAAGCAAATCAAAACCACCTAAAAAACAATATTTTACATATTCATAAAAGAGCTTATCTGCCGATAAGCTCTTTTTATATATAATTTTCATGGAATAATATTATTTATAATAAGTCTAAATAAATATATTTGATGAAAAATATAAACTATGCTCGACAATTTCTTGGGTTCAATAGAATATCTAGAGGATACAATTTGCATCATCCCAGATAACCTACCCTTCTTTGAGAAAGAAAAAATAAAATTGACCTCAATCATTTTCAATCAAGGGCTCGTACAAAGTTTACCTTTAGAAGGTTACCAGCACAAAATTATTCGATTTATCGGTCAAGAAAATAGTTTGCTTAACTATCTGGATCTTTTGGAGCATCAACACCAGCCAGAAACACTACATTCTGAATTCAGACTCAAACTACTTTTGCAAAAATTTTTTAAATCTATTGAACTCTCTATCGATACCAAGATATTTACAGGTGCGCAAATTAAACAGTTACAAGAGTACATACATAATAATCTACAGGAACCATTACGAATTCCAGATCTTTCAAAAATGATGGGAATCAACCAACAATACTTCAAAACTAAATTTAAAAACACATTCGACAGCTCAGTACACGAGTATATTAAATATAAACGTCTTCAAAAGGCATTGCAGATGATTCGCGAAACAAATTATACTTTACAAGCAATTGCTATACAAGTGGGGTACGCATCCATGAGCAGCTTTAGCCAATCCTTCAAAAAACATTTCGGAAAACCACCGATTGCCTTTAAAATTTCTAAAAACTAAAATAGTTTTTCCAATTTCAAAACAGTATTAGAAAACATGCACGTATTATTGTGACTTATTTATAATTATTCTAAACAAATGAAAAAAATTATCCCTATAGTCACTCTGAGTTTATTAAGTACAGTAACCTTTGCACAAAAAAAGAAACTAGATGCAGAAGCTATTAAAGCGATGTGCGGTTGTTATGAAGTTAGCTTTGCCTCTACAGAAACTTTTAGTTATCCAAAAGATAAAGCCAATTATAAGCCATCTGAAATAAAGATTGATCGTGCTTTAGAATGGATTACACCTATAGAAATAAGCGACAATAAGATAGCCTTACAACACCTTCTCGTAATTACAGATCATATGATTATCAAACATTGGCGACAAGATTGGACCTTTGAAAACACAGATCTATGGCATTACAGTGGCTACAATGGAGTTAACTATCATCCAAAAACCAAAGAGCAAGTCAAAGGACAATGGGCACAACAAGTATTTGAGGTCGATGATACACCGCGTTACATGGAAAGCGCAAGCTGGATTTATGCAGACGGTCGCACATTTTGGCAAAATACAGCGGATGCTCCCCTACCGCGAAGAGAGTATAGCAAACGTGCGGATTACAATATATTACGACGTACCAATATCCATGAAATCCTTCCAAATGGTTGGATTCATAATCAGGATAATGACAAGATGATACGTACTAGAGGACAACAAGATTACAAATTAGCTTCCGAAAAAGGAATCAATACTTACGTGAAAGTAGACGATAGTAGATGTGAAGCGGCACAAAAATACTGGAAAGAAAATGAGGCATTATGGAAAAAAGTACGTCAAAAGTGGGACTCCGAACTCGCCAAGAAAAAGGATCTGCAATTTAGACCTACTGTAGAGGACAAGCCACTATACAGCTACCTATTTGAGCTTCCTGCCACAGCCACACAAGCGGAAGTAAACCAAATCATAGACAAATTTATTATACGCTAATTCGTATAGCGTAATCCATTTAAGACATAAAGCAACACTATTTAAAAAGAGTTGCTTTATGTACTCATGCTTTTTTCATAAAATTTCAAGAAATATATGTTCAGAATATTACTTATTCTTCCATTTCTATTGCTCTCCATTGCAGGAATAGCTCAAGACCTTGTGACGATCAAAGGACGATTGATTACTTCTGATGGCAAACCTGCTCTGGGAGTTCACATTTTTGTCAAAAATAGCAAAACCGTCACGTACAGTAACCATGAAGGGGCTTTTGTACTCAAGGTTATACCTGGAAAACAGATCTTACGTATACACTCCAATATACAAACAGAAGAAAAAGAAGTACACTTAGAAATAGCACATGATCAAGAGATAGCTCCAATTATCTTAAATGTAGCCTCAAATGAACTAAAACAAGTTGTAGTAACCGGCCAACATACACCACAAGCTTTACAAAAATCAGTTTTTACCATTCATACCATACCGCAAGAAAAAATTCGGATGAGTGCAGCTACAAATGTACAACAAGTATTGATGACCGAACCAGGTGTACGATTTAATAATGATCTGACATTGGGTACGGCAGATATTGAATTAAATGGAATGAGTGGCCGCAACATCAAAATATTGGTCGATGGCGTTCCGATGCTCGACCGTTCCGATGCCCGAGAAAGTCTGAATCAGATAGACATTAACCTCATAGATCGCATTGAAATTGTAGAAGGTCCTATGTCGGTAATTTACGGTAGCGATGCGCTGGCTGGCGTCATTAATATTATTACCAAAGTCAACACTTCAAGTGTAGTAAATATCTCGGCCAAAGTACAGGAGGAAAGTATAGGTAAAGAATATAATTTTGGAAAGGGCAAAGGCAACCATCATAAAAACCTAGCCGTGAACTGGGCCAAAAACAAGTACTTTGCCAATATCAGTGTGACAAGTAATGACTTTGGAGGCTGGAATCTACCACCTAAGAATGCATTTATCTCCGAAGTAAATGCCATAACCGATAAGTGGAAGCCAAAGCAACAACTCATGGAAAATATTCAACTGGGCTATAAACAGGCTAACTTTTCTATATGGTACCGATTGATGGCTCTGCAAGAAGAAATTGATACACGCTATGGCATAAATCCAAATAATTATATCGCCAAATTTCAAAAATACACAACCAACAGATCCAATCATCAGGTACAAAGTAACTGGAATATCAATTCCAAAAATGTACTCCAAACCATGATCGGCATCACAGATCTGACCCGCAAAACAAAAACAACCTTGCACGATTACAATACAAACACCAGCACGCTGTCTTCTGACCAAGGCGAACAAGACATCGCTAAATTCACCAATATATTCTTACGAACCACATGGCAACACAAATGGACCGAAAATCTCTCCCTGCAACCTGGTTTTGAGTTCAATAGAGAGACCGCAGAAGGTGCGAGGATAAAAGGAAACCCTACAATTAATGACTATGCCTTTTTCATCAGTGTAGAATATAAACCGCTAAACTATTTGACTGTTAGACCTGGGGCGCGTTATATCAAAAACTCAGTGTATAGCGCACCAAATTTTGTACCCTCTATAAACACAAAGATAGACCTTTATCCCAATCTCGACCTGAGACTAAGTTATGCTAAGGGATACAGAGCACCTGCACTGCGTGAACTCTACTTCGATTTCATTGATGCTAGCCATACAATCATCGGTAATGAAAATTTAAAAGCAGAAAAATCAAACAGCTTTAATGCAGCACTGAACTGGAGAGAGCTAAAGGTTGGTAAATGGGAATTCAAGTCCGTACTGACAGGCTTCTATAATATTTTCAAAGACCGTATCGATTACGCATACGATAGCAACGATCCTTCTGTGACCACATTATTGAATATTGATAAATACAAAACAACAGGATTTGTACTTAACAATACCTTTTCACTCACGCACATTAAAATGACTCTTGGCTTTTCCTACATCGGAAGATATAATCGTCTATCCACAAGCATGGAAGAGGTGAGTCCTTTTTCATGGACTCCCGAGATATTCGGAGACTTAACCTATCAGATCAAAAAATGGGATACCACCGCCATTTTATTTGTTAAAAAAACAGGAAAACGATCCGCTTATCAGATAGTGGATGGTCAAACTAATACGGTTACACTCTCAAGTATAGAAGGAATTACTTGGGCAGACTTCATGTTGAACAAAAAATTCAAACGAAACATTACAATCAACTTAGGTGTAAAGAATCTATTCAACGTCACCAATCAAACCAATACAGGCGGTGCTGCTTCAGGAGGTGCACACAGTAGCTCATCCACTATCAACACCAGCTATGGTCGTTCATATGTTGTCGGTCTAGCCTATCTATGGAATAAAATCTAACAATTAATTTATAAAAAAAATGTATAAAATCAAGACAATAGCGGCTATCAGCTTAGTTGCAGCTTCATTCGCATCATGCAAAGATAATACGGCAGAACCTATCCTTGTGGTTCCTCCATCAGAAGGGAGCACATTAACACTAAATGGAATTTTCGGTACCGAAGCAGGTACCTCGGCCGGAAATATAGTCTATGTCGACTTAAGTACCGATACACAGACTCCGGTAGCACGTACCGCTTGGGACTTAGGATTTGCGGCTAACACACAATTTCGGGTGATTTTAAATAACAGCACAAGCGCAGGTGCTAAAGTGACAAATAAAACGAGCCTCACCGACATTACAGCACAAGATACCGTTGGGCTTACCTTAGCAGTATCACAAGCCAGTCCTTCTTCACTCGATTTCAACTACTTCGATGGCCTAGATGGATCATTAAATACTACCGTGATCCCTGCAATATCCGCTACAGAAAGCGAGAATAAGGTTATTATCTTAAATCGAGGAACTGGTGGGGGCATCGCTCCTCGTCCGTGGGTTAAATTAAAAGTTTCTAGAAACAGCAGTGGAGGTTATACCGTACAATACGGTACGATTACGCAAGAAAGTAATTTTAAAACTATCACGGTTACCAAAGACCCTACCTACAATTTTAATTTTGTATCGCTTACCTCGGGCACTACCGTTCAGGTAGAACCGCAAAAGGACAACTGGGACTTTGTATGGGGTTATTCTGTTTACAAAACGGTATTCGGCACAGAGCCCGTAGCGTATAATTTCTCCGACTTAGTGTTCAGCAATGTACATCAAAGCACTGAAATTGCAGAAGTCATCACAACCACAGAGTATCCAGTCACCTACAACACTTTTACAACGGCAGACCTAAAGAATTCGAATATTGTATTCTCTAAAAATAGAGATGCTATAGGTTCCAATTGGAGAGCCACCACAGGAGCAAATATTGGCGTAAAGACCGATCGTTTTTATTTAATAAAAGATAATAAAAATAACATCTACAAATTGAAGTTCAATAGTTTTATATCCAACGACGGTGGGACCCGCGGAAAACCGGTAATTCAATACGCTATCGTAAAATAAAAATAGACCGTTAATTTAATTATAAGTAAGTGTGTGAGAAGCCCCTTTACATCTAAGATGTTTAAGGGGCTTTATCCAATACCTTTAAATTTTACATCGCAAAAAACGTGAGTAAATCTTCCAAAGTCTCTTCAGAAGTAGAAACATCTTTGATCACACTACCCTTTTCTAAAGCAATGATTCGATCGGATATTTCAACCGTATGGGCTAAGTCATGACTAGAAATCAAAATTGTCATCTCTTTTCTATCCATCAACTCCCAAATAATATTCTTCAGTCTATATTGAGAACTTGGATCCAAATTAGCGAAAGGCTCATCAAGTACGACCAACTCCGGATTACCCAACAGCGTACCTACGATACCGACTTTCTTTTGATTTCCCTTAGACAGATCGCGTATATATTTTCGTTTGCCTAAAATCTCTCCGTTAAAAAACTCCGTAAATGAACTAACATGAAGATCCACTTCGTCTTTACCTATTCCTTGCAAATCGCCAACAAAATAAAAATACTCCTCTGGCGTCAAGTATCCAATCAAAAAGCTTTCATCCAAAAATGAACGGGTAAATGTTTTCCATTCTTCACTCTCATTTACCAACTGTCCTTGTATGCGCACCTCACCCGTGCTAGCTTGGATGAGATCCAACAGAAGACTGAATAAAGTCGTCTTACCTGCACCATTATTTCCCACGAGCCCAACACTTTCTCCCTTTGCAATATGTAAAGAGTCAATCTGCAACACCTTGGTTCCGTTATAGCTCTTTGTTAAATTCTGAATACTTATCATCTTTTTAAATTAATCTTTTTGTTTAAAACCTTCTACCGTTTTATAGCGTCGTTCTACATATAAAGACGCTACAGCTTTTAATATTAATGGGGTAAACAATAACCCCAGACACCCCAATACAATCAATACCATATTAGCAGTATAGATACTGAAAACAAACTTTACGGCTCCCCAAATGATCATGGGTATCAAAAGCAAGGGAATACTTATCAGCCACTGAGAGATACCCATCCCTTGATAATTGAAAACACTACCATGATCCAAATCAATACGTTTACGATTGATCGTACTGAATAATAATATGACTGGAATATTTACACCCAAGTTATATACAGCACAAGCTATATTGATATACACCGTATTCCATCCATAATAGATATAAGCTAGACTTAATAAGGTGATTAGTAATACAGATACGTACATCAACAATACTTTAGCAGCCAAATAATCTTTGACCAGAATAGGCTGTGTTCGCAACAATGGAAAATAACTGCTGTCCCAAGCAGGAATAAATTGCCCAAAATTAATAATGAAAATACCTGTTATTAAAATACCGACTAGCAAATGCATAATATTATTACTGCCGTAGTAATCGCTACTGTAAATAAAAACACCGTAAAACAGGAAAAAGAAACTAAGATACACTGTATTTTTAGCGCGTTTATTACGCATCAACAACTTGATATCCAACTGTATGAATGGCGCCAGTTTACATAATTTGTTTAACCATGTTAAATCCGCAGCAGGTATTTTAGCCTCCGCCTCCCCCTTGCGTGTGAAAGTATCCAAATAGAGGTTTTTTCTAAAATCTGCATATACCATTTTATAAGCATAATACGCGAGTGCAAAAGGCAGTACACCTAACACTGGATACTGTAATACGTACGTAAAAAAGCTACCGAATAGCGTTGATACCGAATAAATATTATAATATTCTAGACCAATCAGCAACAGCAAAATCACGATCATGGGCAGCAAAGTTTTTATTCCTTTTGCCAAACGTTGTTGTACCCACAGATTGAAAAAATTTAGAAAAAAGACAATAGCGACAACAGCTATTAACCACCCCAATAATGACAGAACCGAATAACTTGATTCCATACTATTTACGATTACAAAAGGTATCGCAACAGTTAACGTAATAAAATTGAAAAAAGAAAATAAAGATTTTATCAATAAAACGTTGATAATGCGACTTCGGGATATACCTTGTGCAAATAAAGGCTTGATACCCACGATTGGAATATTTTGGAAAAGAAAACGAATAATAAACTCGCCAAAAAACCAGATCAGCAGGTAATTATTAACAAATAAAATCGGTTCATTATATCCAAACTCTTTTTTAATCAAAAAAAAGATACCTATACCCAATGCTAAAAAACAAACAAAAAAATACAGGCTAAGAAAAGCCAGCATCAATTTAACAGCAAGCCCTTTACCAAAACTGGCGGATCTAAAAAAAGACTTCCATTCTAATCTCAATAATTTGAAAAACATAACATATATTTATTAGGTATTTGTAGTGTATTGCAAAACATAATAACTAGTCAGTAAAGTATGTTTTACAAATATTCTAATTGGTTAGTATTATTAAATTGAAAACGTTACACCTAAAATAAAAAAAGTCAAGCATTAATGCTTGACTTTTTTTATTTTACTAAAAATCAGACTAATTCTCTTCCGATAAGAAAGGATACCTATAATCTGTATCTGGTGTAAATGTTTCTTTGATAGTGCGTGGAGAAACCCAACGTAATAAGTTAATCATTGACCCAGCTTTATCATTTGTACCGGAACCACGAGCTCCACCGAATGGTTGTTGACCTACTACGGCACCCGTACATTTATCATTAATATAAAAGTTACCTGCTGCATTACGTAACGCAGTAGTCGCTTGATCAATAGCATAACGATCTTGTGCTATAATCGAACCTGTAAGCGCATAGATTGAAGTAGAGTCCACTAACTTTAATGTTTCTTCAAACTTAGCATCTTCATATACATACACCGTTAACACGGGACCGAATAATTCCTCCGATAATGTTTCATAATCTGGAGTTTTAGCTAAGATTACTGTAGGCTTTATAAAGTATCCTTTCGATTTGTCATATTCACCTCCGATAATAACCTCAGCATCCTTTGATTCTTTTGCTCTATCAATATATTTTGCGATTTTATCGAAAGCCTTCTCATCGATAACTGCATTGATAAAGTTAGAAAAATCTTCAGTTCCACCGATTTTGAATGAGTTAATATCTGCTTCCATCAATGGTTTCAAATCACCCCATAAGGATTGAGGGATATATGCACGTGAAGCTGCTGAACATTTTTGTCCTTGAAACTCAAAAGCACCACGAACTAATGCTGTATTCAAAACCTTAAGGTCTGCCGATGAATGTGCAACGATAAAGTCTTTACCACCTGTCTCACCTACAATACGTGGATATGTTTTATACAAGTGAATATTCTCACCAATAGTCTTCCAAATATCTTGGAAAACACTAGTTGATCCCGTAAAGTGAATTCCTGCAAAATCAGGGTGCTTGAAGATAACATCACCTGCATCTGGTCCTGAAACAAATACTAAGTTGATAACACCATCAGGAAGTCCTGCTTCTTTGAAGATTTCCATCAATACGTTTGCAGAATAAATTTGAGCATTGGAAGGTTTCCATACCACAACATTACCCATCATAGCTACACAAGTAGGTAAGTTTCCTGCAATAGCCGTGAAGTTAAATGGTGTCAGTGCAAATACAAACCCTTCTAATGGGCGTTGCTCCACTCTATTCCATACACCTTTGCTATTTGCGGGTGGTTGCTGCTGATAGATCTCCGACATATACTTCACATTGAAACGTAAAAAGTCGATAATCTCACATGCGGAATCAATCTCTGCTTGGTAAGGACTTTTTGATTGTCCCAACATAGTTGCCGCATTTAATTTATAACGGTATTTCGTCGAAATCAAATCTGCAGCTTTTAAGAAAATAGCAGCACGTTGTTCCCACGGCAAATTTTCCCATTTACTTTTTGCTGCTAAGGCAGCGTCAATAGCATCCGCAACATGTTGTTTAGTACCTTGTGAGTAGTATCCTAATACATGTTGATGATCATGAGGAGGTGTTAATTTTACTTTTTTATCTGTACGAACTTCCTCAGAACCAATATACATTGGAATATCTATCTCTTGTGCTCTTGCTGTAGCAATAGCCTCTCTCAACAAAGCTCTCTCATTTGTACCAGGTGCATATGAATATACAGGTTCATTCACCGGAGCCGGAACATTAAAAAATCCTTTTAACATAATTTAATATTTTATTGAGATAAAGTTACGAATAATATTAAAGGGATCGCTAAACTATGATTGTCCAAAAGTCAACCTATTTTATCCTCAACAAGTCAAATAAGAGTAAAAACAAACCTTTAACACCAATTAAAGATTATAAAATAAGATTAAATATCCCTTGAATGCATAGCAATATACTTACGTGGAGAAGTAGAAGTAATCGCTTTAAAAACCCTATTAAAATGTACAATATTATTAAACCCTACCTGAAATGCAGCTTCCGCTATATTTTCAGCCTTATTATTTAATAAGATCTGACAAGCCTTTTCAATACGTACCTCATTAAGAAAGGAGATATAAGTCTTCATGGTGTGCTTTTTGAAGAATTTACAAAAGGAGGTTGGCGTCATATGGACAAGGGCAGCTAATTGATCGACAGATATATCTTCATAATAATGATCAAAAGTATACTTATAAACTTGGCTAATGCGAACACCATCCTTATCAGAATAGCTTACACTTCGGACTCCTGAATATAATGAGACAGCATCTGACTTATGGAGGGCCAAGGTATTTAATAGAGACAGAAACTCTGTAAACTTAGGCATACCAGTTTTTACTAAAAGATTAGTAAAAAAATGGATCATCGAACTTGCGATAGTACTATCTAATTTCTTACTCGTATCCAAATCTAAAAGATAGTCTCTTACTACTTCAAACTCTGGAATATGGTATAGTTTTTTCATTCGCTCCAGATTTACAAAGATATGAATAGCATGTATATCTCCCTTTGCATCTTCACTCTCGTATTCACGATCTAGCATATGAGGTTCGTTTGGTTTTAGAACGAAAACATCACCAGAATGAAATGACTGTAATACATTACCGACCATAATAGTCCCTTTACCTTTTAGAATATAAGTAATTTGGGCCTCATCATGTCGATGATAATAGTTATAGAAATTCTCTTTCTTGTCTTCGAGTACCGCAAATACCCCCTCATCATAAACTGATACCGTAAATTGAATAGGTTTCATGTTACAAAGTTACTAAAATATAGACAATTGTGCACTGGCTGTAATAAGTAACTAATCCTCTTTCAGACCAGACTTATTAGTACCTTTTCCGTAATAGACTTTTAGATAACACGGACTTCACTCGGACTTCATTCGGACTTCATTCGGATGAAGCCGATTAATCTCCGTATAAAACCCGTATCATGTACGCTCAATACTATGCGAAGTCTAGTGCATAGTACGAGTACATCTGGAAATAGTTTGCACTAATTACGATAGTATTATTAAAGCTTCATGTAGATACATATAACAGCTGTGATTTTTAAACAAAAAAAAGAGCGATGTAATAATTACATCGCTCTTTTCTGTATTATATTAAACTAATTCAACTATTTAGCTGCTGCATAATTAGCAGAAACAGCATCCCAGTTAATTACATTAAAAATTTCTTCTAGGTAAGCTGGACGTTTATTTTGAAACTTTAAGTAATAAGCATGTTCCCAAACATCAATTCCTAAAATAGGTGTTCCTTTTACCTCAGCTACATCCATCAAAGGATTATCTTGATTAGGTGTTGATGTAACGGCTAATTTACCAGTTGCATCTACGATAAGCCAAGCCCATCCAGACCCGAAACGAGTTGCACCTGCATTTTGCAATTGAGTCTTCAACTCAGCAAAAGACCCAAAAGCCTCGTTAATAGCTGTTGCTAATTCACCAGTTGGTTCACCGCCAGCATTAGGTCCTAAAATTGACCAAAATAACTTATGGTTATAGTGACCACCGCCGTTATTACGAACTGCAGGACTATACTTACTAATATTTGTTATAATATCCTCCAAAGAAGCATTTTCTGCATCAGTACCCGCGATAGCCTTATTCAAGTTATCTACATAAGCTTGATGATGACGATCATGGTGAATTTCCATAGTTTCTCTGTCGATATGTGGTTCTAGTGCTTCATTTGCGTATGGTAACGCTTCTAATTGAAATGCCATAATATTATTTTTTAATTTATTGTACTTATATATCACGAATATAACAATTCATTGAAACAATTAGTTCATAGAATTGCCATATTGTGGAAAAATCATCTTTTATTACGAAAGAAATTTTTCATTAACGAGGCACATTCTTCTTCAAGAACGCCGCTTACGATTTGTGTTTTAGGATGTATTATCTTGTCATGAAAAGAAGAATATCCACGCTTCTCATCACGAGCACCGTATACAATTCTAGAGATCTGTGTCCAATAAGAAGCACCTGCACACATAACGCAAGGTTCTACAGTAACATACAAGGTACAGTCTTTTAAATATTTTCCACCCAAATAATTGGCCGCAGCAGTGAAAGCTTGCATTTCTGCATGAGCTGTAACATCATTCAATCGCTCAGTAAGATTATAGCCTTTACCAATGATTTTGCCTTGTGCAACAATGATAGCTCCTATCGGAATTTCATCTTCTTCAAAAGCTTGCTGTGCTAATTTATAGGCTTCACGCATATAAAGCTCATCAATATTTATTGCTGTTTCGTCTTCCTTCTCAAAATTATATATGCGCATCAATTATAACATTTTTGTTCCATTCGGCACATTTCGTTCTACAGTAGATAATACAATATCTCCATTTTCGTCTTCAAAACCAGTTACTAAACATTCGGACATAAATTTTCCAATCTGTTTTTTAGGAAAATTAACAACGGCAATAATTTGCCGTCCAATCAATTCTTCCTTACTATATAGAGCTGTTATTTGTGCTGATGATTTCTTAACACCTAAGTCATCACCAAAATCAATCAACAACTGATAAGCTGGTTTACGAGCTTCAGGAAAATCATGTACTTCAAGAATTGTCCCAACTCTTAGATCTACCTTTAAAAATTCATTCCATGTAATTTCCACAAATGTACAATTTTATAAACGACCATTATCCAAATCCTCCAATTGTTTAGACAGCGTAAATAAAACATACTCACGTGTACGATTTAGGCGCAACGCCAACCTAGAAATTAATTGTTCTTCCTCACCATCCTTGTATTCCAAATCTGCTTCAGACAAACTGTTGTACTTCCTTGTTAATTTTATTTTCAGTATATCCCATTGAGATTTCGTAATTTTGAACATTGTCATAATTTTTTTAAAATATGGTTATATATTAATCACATTAATTCACCTCTAAAATAAGATTTTTATTTATGAAAAGAGTAATAATTACAACATTAGCATTAATTGGTTTTTCAACTTTTTCATTCGCTCAACAGTTAAAATTAGGTGTTAAAGCTGGGATGAATTTTTCTGAATTGAAATCAAATGACAAATGGTTTAATTCGGAAAGCAAAGCTGGTTATTTGGCAGGTATTTGGGGACGTGTGGGCACAAACAAATATTATATTCAACCAGAAGCATACTTCACGAGTAAAACTGCTTCTATCCACCCTAACCTAAACGATGCTGCCACAGATATCATAAAAGGAGATGTAAAATTCACTAATATTGATATTCCAATTCTATTATCAAGAAACTTTTCTTTAGGTTTAGCAAATGCTAAGATACAAGCAGGTCCTTTGTTCTCTTTTGTACTTAGCGAAAAGAACCCATATGCTGAAAGTGTTAATCAAGCTTACAAAGAGGCATTAACAAATTATAAAAAACAATTTTCATCTTTAGTATTCGGAACAGGTGTTGATGTTCTAAGCTTTTCAGTAGACTTAAGATACGAACTTGGTTTAGGTAATATTAGTAAGTATGAGGGCCAGAAACAAAAGCTTAATCTATGGACATTAAGCGTAGGTTATGCAATATTTTAAATAGAATATTTATACATAATAAAGACAGCGTAATTCTGAGAAAGGGTTACGCTGTCTTTTTTTGTAAAGATTATTTCACTTAGATTAGAGTGATATTTTGACACGATATTCAACAAAATTTAGAACTATTCTAAATTAGGTTTAATTGTTGTTTTAAAGTCAACTTTTGAAATGATTTAGATATTTTTGCAGGAAAAATAAATTTTAAACGATAATGAGTAGTAAATCAAAGCCGCTATTTAGTTCTTCATTAGGAAAGAAACTAATCATGAGCTTAACAGGACTGTTTCTATGTATGTTCTTGTTAGTTCACTTGATTGGTAACTTGCAGTTATTCAAAAATGACGCAGGCTACGCTTTCAACAAGTATGCTGTCTTTATGACAACGTTCCCTCCTATTAAGGTAGTATCATACCTACTTTATGCTTCTATTATCATCCACGCTATCTACGCACTTGTTTTATCATTAAAAAACAAATCTGCTAGACCAGTAGGTTATAATCAAACAGCGGGAAATGCGAACAGCAAATGGAACTCACGCAATATGGGTATCTTGGGTACTGTATTATTGGTTTTCATCGCCACTCA
>CANRHE010000006.1 GCA_947630335.1 uncultured Sphingobacterium sp. | reverse complement strand
ACAACCCATAAAAGCCCAAATAGACCAAGGATAGGTCTCAGAATATAAAAGTGTCGAAAACTATAAGCGAAAAAAAAATTGGTAAAATCAAAATATAACGATAGAAAATAGTCGATGCCATGGTAAATAAAAACAAAGCGCAAGCTAATAGAAAAACAAAAAGCCACATGGGTAGTCCAATTATGATAATCAAACTTCCTTTAAGTGGTATAAATCTATCCAATCGTTTGAGAAGAGTAGAATAAAAATGCGAAGTATATAAATGCCTCATATTAAAATAGATAATATAATTAACCATGCTATCAAATTCAGTTCGGGTAGAAATTCGGTTAAACCAACATGATAATCAAAATCACGTTTAGGTCCTGATATATATTTTAGCCCTGTATTATTTGGAAAATAGGGAGAAAGTGAATTTATCCATTTACTTCCCCTGCCAAATAAAAGAATATTGAATAGATATTTAGTAGTCGAAACTAACAGACCTAATGCCCCAATTAAAGGTCGCCATGAGTAATGAAATTCAAATAATTTCCCTAAATAAACAATCGACCTATTAAAGGTCTTTGTATAAAATTGATCTATTACACGGTTTCGTTTCTTTTGATACTTTGATATACGCTCATATCCATAGTTATACAATTTCTTAATTACACCTACTATATTAATTAACAAAAAAGATATTAAACCGCTATAAAACAAATGGTTAAATAATTTTTTAAACTGAAGTTTATAAACACTTTTAAATCTTTTCATCCTATAATTAATTATTAAAATTGAATTATACTACGTTGGATCAAAAAGTTTCAATAAATTTCATTTTTTTTAATATTCGTGATGGTAATTATAATTGATAGTCGCAAATGAATGGTGAGGGGTATTCCTAAAATATTTATTATATGAATTGAATATCCTTGGATAAATTAAAAGAACAAAGTTATAACTCCGAGGTAAATAAGTGGGGAGGAAAAAATTGAAAGAATTATTACCCAGACTACAATTATATCTCTTTTTGTAGGAGTGTATTCATAATAAGGGCTTTTACCATCTTTTTTTGAAATGGCCATTCTAACATAAAATATATATGAAAAAAACTTCCAATAAATAAAAAACAGAAGAGCAAAGAAAGGCACTTGATCTAAACGTTCATACCCGCTCCTAAATGAAAACAAATCAATTAATTGATTGCTCAAGGCAACTACAGCCAAACCTACCATAGTCAATAAGAAAGAAACTGCATGGAATACGAACATTGTAATTAATTTATTGAAGAATTTGAAGAGGAAGCCTGATTATAAGTCTCATTTAGTTCCCAAAGTTTACTGTAACTCTATCATTCTGATTGGGAAATAATAATTCCAAAAGGCTGAAAAATTGGGTTCTAATGAAGAGTATATTAATAAATATCGGGACAAGCCTTCGGAACTTCTATTCATTCGATCATAGGGGTTGACCAAGAAGCAATACAAAAACATAAAGTATAATTTTGAAATGTTATAATATTGTTATAACTTTAGGTATATGAAAACTAAAGTTAGAAAAATAGGTAATTCATTGGGTATTATATTCAATCAACAAATCATTAAACAGCTCAATATTACGGATGAAGTGTATTTGACGATTCAAGACTCTAAAATTATTATCGAAGCCGTTAAACCTAAACCGCGAGAAAATTGGGAAAAGCTATTTTTAAAAGCCAACTCTTTAAACAGCACTGATTCGTTAGAATATTTTGATAATGAATTCGATAAAAATGAATGGACATGGTAAATAGGTTTGACGTTTATTTTGTTGATCTTAACCCTAGCATTGGTAGTGAAATTAATAAAATTAGACCTGCTGTGATAGTTTCTCCCAATGAAATGAATAACGCATTAAATACCGTTATTATTGCACCCTTAACATCAACAATAAGAAATTATCCTACTCGCGTTAATTGTGTAGTAGCTGGAAAAGATGGCCAAATTGCTATAGATCAAATACGAGCTATCGATAAAGCTAGATTAAAATCTAAAATTGATATTCTTAACATTAATACAGAAGGTGAATTAGTTAGCAAACTAATAGAAATGTTCTCATAGTATAGTAATAGTGACGTAGTCGATTAAGGTTAAAGTTACCAACGTCGTACCTCCTCGTAATGACGTTAATGTATAATTGTAATTGTATAATAAGGAGCATTCTGTAACTTCTGTGTAATAACAAAAAGACACGCTCACATTTAACGTAAAACCTCAACCTAATACTACTTTTTTTAGTAAACAAAAGTTCTATGAAAGATATTTTCAGTAGATTTGAGAAAGGAGCTTAATTTATGAAGAATAGTACGAAGATAACAAATGCAAGTATAGAATCGGCAGGGTTACCCAAAGATGCTAAGCAGGTCATTGCGGAATATGTATGGAATGGCTTTGACGCCAAAGCTAGTATCGTATCTATTGATATAAGCAGCAATGAATTGGGCTATATCGATCGTATCCGTATCGCAGACGATGGTGAGGGTATATCGCCTGACACACTAAACTATTCATTTGGTAACTTTTTGGATTCGTTAAAAAAAGTACAGCCTAAACGTACATCTTATACCCGTGGTAAAAAGGGCAAAGGACGCTTTTCTTTTTCGTTATTCGCAACGCGTGCTATCTGGAATACAGTAGTAGCTGTGGATGATGAGTTAATGCAATATAACCTGGTGATAGACCGTGACGCTAAAGAAACGTACGATAATACAGAACTGCAACCATCGAATGCAGCTCATACTGGTACTACAGTAGTCCTGGAGGGGGTATTTGGCTTGAATGCTTTCACGCTTGAATCGGAAGAGTTTGTGGATTTCATGGCGCAGGAGTTTGGATGGTTCTTACATCTAAATAAGGACTTGGGCTACAGTATCAAGATAAATGGTAAACCTATCTCCTACCAACAGCTGATTCAGGAGACGGATGAGACTTCTTTTACAGTGTATAGCCCACAAGAGAATTCGTTTGTCTTTAAGGTCAATTACATCCGTTGGAAATATCCTATCGGGGATCGCTACTATTATTACTTTATGGATAGTAGTAAGCTAGAAGTGGCTAAGCTACTAAGTAGCTTTAATAATAATGCGATTGATTTTCACCATTCGGTGTATGTGGAGTCTGCTTTTTTTAATGGTTTTGAGCAATCGGATATGACACTATCATCTGAAGGCAATCTATTCAGTGAAAAAGAACAACAGGTCGTACATCGTAAGCTATTGACAGAACTGCGTGATATGCTAGACCGAAAGCAGAAGAAGTATGTGCGTGAACAGGCAGTGGATATTAAATTACAAGAACTAATAAAAAAGGATCTCTTGCCTCGATATAACTCGTCGGATACGGATAAGCAACGTAAAGCTAAACTACTACTATTGATACAGGAACTTTATATTGCTGATCCGCGTGCTTTTGTGGGGATAAAAGTGGATCTGATCAGGACTTATCTTGGATTCTTAGACTTACTGCTACAAACTGACCGTAAAGCGGAGATATTGACAATCGTAGAGCAGGCTATAAAATTATCGGATAAGGAAAGAGAAAGAATCAAGAGTATATTGAACTAATTCGAGGTTAAGCGTTTATCAGTATTTAGTAATTAGTGATATAAAAGCTATAAAGGATTACTGAAAGAGCAATAACTGAACATACATTTAGAATGACTTGGTATATATTTTGATTTACTTTATTCTTTATTAGTATTGGGATATTTATGCATATAATACTTACCAAAGTTAAGGATTTTGATTTGAAATGAATAGGCTAAGTAAACAAAATATTATCAATACTAAGGATATATAATTAAATATAGAAGACTTTTTCATATTGTTAGATTAATAAATTACATTAAAGAAGATATATTATCTTTAATATCCTAGGATGAAGTTAGATTTTTAATATTACTACTTAATTGGTAGATTCAAACATAGTCAATTATATTAAGTAACACATAATTAATATAAAAAATAAGTAAATATTATTAGCACCCAATTATATGAACCGATTGATTGTCAAGAAGAACAAGACAGATAAATGAATGTTATGAATGAATATTGGAAAGAATTTCAGAAAAAAAATAACTATTATAAGAATAATCAGCTACCTCAATCCTTTTTCTTCTGTGCAAATAAAAAGGATGCAGATGAATGCGCGGAACTAGTTGTCAAAAAAATAAAGCAAGCTACATCACCATCTGTTTGGTGGTTTAAAAAAAATAATGAATCATTTCCTAAAGTTGGAGAGCTTGCTATAGTTACAAATTGGGATGGAGAACCAAAAGCAATAATAAGAACAGTAAAGATTGAAATTGCTAAGTTTAAAGATATCACTAAAGAATACGCTTACATAGAAGGAGAAGGTGACAAATCATTAGAATATTGGAAAAAAGTTCATTGGGCTTATTACGAAAATGAGATGAAAGAATTCAATGAACTACCTAGTGAAGATATGGAAATTGTTTGCGAATATTTTGAAACTATTTGGTAACAATAGATTTTTAAGAAGATATATTATGTCTTCTATGTACAATAGTTAAGTGAAATTATATATAACTAATTAAAATTCTTGCCATCTAGATTTGTACTTTTCATACGGAACTCGATATGGTTCAATATCAGACCACGATTTATATTTAAAATGTAAAGAAGTAACAATGTAATAATACCATCTCCAAAAACATAAGGGATTAATTTTATAAAGACGGAATATTTCCTGATTTATTGGCTCTGGATTATCGTACTGAATAAAAAGTTGATTTATATCTTTCGAAAAATAACTATCCTTAAATCCAAAACCTTGAGTGTAAGTAAATGAAGCATCGTTATTCGAGTATTTAAAAGTATCGTCATCTAATGAATGTAAAATATGCTTATTAATAAAGGGTAAATTAGCAACAATAACTACTATTAGAAACCCTATTAAAAACTTCTTCATAATATTTTTATTAGTTATCAATTATACAATTAATAATCGTAAAAGAGAATTAAATGAAGTAACTATGGGATAGTTAACAAATTGCATTGAAATCGCTCTAAGATTATTTCTAAAATATATAATTAAAAACCTATTAGGTTAAAAAATGTTTTTAAATTATATTTAATTATTACTCATTAGTTGAAAAAAATGAAGACAGTTAGAGATGAAACTTTCGAGTTATTGAGATTGCTTGATATTAAAATTATATTTGGAAACCCGGGTTCAACAGAAGAAACATTTTTACAGGATTTTCCAAAAGATTTTACTTATGTCCAAGTCTTACAAGAAGCTTCTGCGGTAGCTGCCGCTGATGCTTACGCACAATCAACGGGGACGGTTGGATTAGTAAATGTGCATACTGCCGCAGGATTATCCAATGCTATGAGTAATATTTTGACGGCTAGTATGAATAAGACTCCTTTGATTATTACGGCAGGAAATCAAACTCGTGAAATGCTATTAATGGAGCCTTGGTTATCAAACCCAGTTCCAGATGAGTTGCCTAGGCCTTTAGTTAAATGGAGTTATGAGCCAAAAAGAGCGGAAGATGTTCCTGCTGCTTTTATGCGAGCATATGCAATGGCATTACAGGAGCCTGCAGGCCCAGTATTCTTATCTATACCTTTAGATGATTGGAGCAAAAAAATAAAAGCTCCTACAATTGTTAGATCAGTATCTCAAAGAATAGGTCCTGATCCTGTCAGGCTTAAAGAATTTGCAGAGGTATTCTTTAAAGCAAAGAATCCAGTACTGATTTATGGCGCAGATATTACAAAACATAAGGGTTGGAAAGAAGCTATAGAATTTGCAGAATTATTACAAATTCCTGTATTTGCGGCGCCAGCTTCTGAGCGTACACCTTTTCCCGAAAACCACCCTTTGTATGCCGGCGCTTTACCTTTCGCAACAAAACCACTATCAGACAAATTAAAAGGATATGATGTAGCTTTAATCATAGGAGCTCCAGTTTTTAGGTATTATCCCTATATACCTGGAGATTATTTACCCGAAGGATTGGAATTACTACATATAACAAATGACCCCAATGAAGCTGCTCGTGCCCCTGTAGGAAATAGCTTGGTGAGCAATCCGGTATTAGCTATATCCAGCTTAATTAATCTCGTAGAAACAACGGGAAAAGAGAATAAAAATAACTATAACACCCCTATCGAAAAACCTACTCCAAATAAGTCCAATACTTTAAATGCATTTGAAGTTTTTTCAAAAGTAAGAGAAGTAATGCCTGCGGAAACAATATTATTAGAAGAATCTCCATCAAATTTAGCAGATTTACACAAAGCTTGGCCTATAACGTTTCCGGATGGTTTTTATACATTTGCTAGTGGTGCCCTAGGCTGGAACGTACCTGCTGCTATTGGAATAGCTCTAGCAGAAAAAAACTCTGGAAAGAATAGACCCGTTGTGGCGATTATTGGAGATGGTTCTTTTCAGTATTCAATTCAAGGGATATGGACTGCCAAACAACATAATCTACCTATAATTTATATTATCCCAGTAAACAGAGAATATGGTATTTTAAAATCTTTTGCTGAAAGCCAAAAAACGCCTAACGTACCTGGATTGGATATCTCTGACTTGGATTATGTCGCTTTGGCTAAAGGTTATGGTTGCTTAGGAAGACATGCTAAAAATTTAGAAGAGTTAGCGGATTTTTGTAAAGAGGCTTTAAATCAAAATATCCCCACAATAATAGAGGTGCCAATTTCTAAGACAATCCCGAATTTAATTTAAAAATAGGTATTGGATGAATGACGCCTTGTAAGGATATCTTAAGGGGTTTTATTTTTTAACATGTAAATAATTAACAATATTACCTAGTATAATCGAGCATAAAATAAAAAAGCTAAAAATAATATTTTATTTATGGGACTAGATGTATAGTAACATTTAAAATCTTATTTTAGGTAATTATCAAATCAATTAAAATATGACAAGAGCACAAATTCAAAATTACATAGATGAAGGTTATGATATTTTAAAAAATGGCATCCCTTACAAAGTAGAAGGAAATCTTTGGGATTACTTGGATAATTTAGATGATGATGATAAAAGTGTACTCGATCTAAAAGAAGTAGTGACGTGGCCAGATGAGTTAATAGCCGATATTAAATAAGGTAAATAACTTTGGGGATTGGTTATTAACAATAACAATCTCAAAAAATTTGATATTAACATAGTTTATGAGCGTAGGATTTTTGATATTCAACATCAAAAATCCTACGTTTAATTGAGAAATGACTAATTACAGTTGGTATAATATTTCTTTTTGAACCATAAACTAACTCTAACCAATAAAATCAAAACTGGGACTTCTATAAGTGGTCCTATCACCCCGACAAAAGCTTGGGGTGAGTGAACCCCAAACACAGCTATGGCAACAGCAATTGCTAATTCGAAATTATTACCTGTTGCTGTAAATGCGATAGATACATTCTTGTCATAACTAACATGCATAGATTTATTAATAAAAAAACTAACAAAGAACATGAGTACAAAGTAAATAATTAATGGAACTGCTACATGCAGCACTTGATAGGGAAGCTGAACTATTTGCTCGCCTTTAAGGCTGAACATGACTACAATGGTGAATAATAAAGCATAGAGTGTAAATGGTGATATAAAAGGAATAAATTTATGTTTGTACCAGTTTTCTCCTTTTAATTTAGGCAAATAGTGATGACTTAAGAATCCTGCTAAAAATGGAAAACCAAGATAAATAAGTACGCTTTGAATAACTTGACTCATCTCTATCGAAACACTATATTCTGCAAAACCAAAATAAGCAGGTAATATATTGATGAAAAACCATACAAATACACTGTAGAAAAGTATTTGAAAAATGCTATTGAGTGCGATAAGTAACGCAGCATATTCTCTGTTTCCTTTAGCCAAATCATTCCATACAATAACCATAGCAATACACCTAGCTAAACCAATCAGAATAACCCCTACCATATAATCTGGTTCTGAACGTAAGAAAAGAATAGCCAAACAAAACATGAGTATGGGGCCTATAAACCAATTTAATAATAGAGATAAACTGAGTACTTTTTTATCTTTAAAAGCTGTGGGTAATAAGCTATAATCTACTTTGGCTAGTGGTGGGTACATCATAATTATTAACCCAATCGCTAAAGGAATATTCGTAGATCCAATGGACATTCTGTCCATTAAATGAGATGTATCAGGAAATATGTTTCCAATCAATACCCCTATACCCATTGCCAAAAATATCCATAAAGTTAGGTATCTATCTAAAAATTTCATTTTTACTTCCATAGCTTCTTATTTCATTTTTGAAAAAATATATAACATCTCAGATGCAATTTGTAAACTTCTTTCTTGATATATACTTGCTTGATGAATGGTCCCATCTGCTACTTTAGGATCTTCATAAGTAATAGGAATACGCACTTCTGCTCCGGTAATTAGTGGACAGTTTTCATCCGCTTGTGAACAAGTCAGAATAGCTGCAAAATCAGCTTTTGGATTAAATGGATCGTCATACTTTTTGGAGTAACCTAGAATGGGTAATGAATTTTCGTTATATTTTATACCATAAATTGGATTGGATCCTTGTACAATAGTATGTATAGTAAAACCTGCTTGACGGAGGGTTTCCAATACTTGAGGATATAAGGCTGTTACTTCTATTCCACCTGAATAACAATAAACTTTTGGGATATTATAATAGGCAGCAGCAACTTGTGCCCAAATTTGTGCGAGATGACTTCGACGCGAATTGTGCGTACAAATAAAATTTAGATTGATATTTTCATCTATATTCAATTTACTTTGCATGTAATCAACCAGAGGGGTTAAGAAAATCATTCTCTCCTGGCTGATTTTCAAAATCTGAACCATTTTGATGGTATCATTAACTTGACTAGTTTTCATATTCACTAACAACAACCTGATCCAGGAGTACAAGTATTAGCTTTATTTTCGATGACTATAAGTTTACTCGGAGGAATGCCACACGCATCTTCTGCTAGACAAGCCGTCATTTTATTCTTTAGAATGAAGTATTTACCATTAAAGTCTAAGTCATACTTACCTATAGTAGTAGACTGATATTCCACTTCAATCTCTGCATCTTGAATACCTAATTTGGACTCTGATAACTCAATGATATTTAGTAATTTGCCAGGCTTTAAACGATGCTCAAAGTCATTAGCATTCCACAATTGGAAATTAACTACTTGTTCTGTTCTAATAATACCTCCACAATCAATGAAGTTTTTGGTTATTTGTCCAACTTCAGTTACGTGGAAGTGCTCTGGCACTGATGTTCCATCCTCTAATTTGAATTCAACATTATCCAATGTAGGGAGAATTTGTTTGATGTCTGATAATTTCATAATACTATTCAAATATGCATACATCGTAATATTACGATATATAGGTGTAAAAAAAATGTCATGCTTATTGATGACAAATAAAGTTCTTAACAGCAATTTTGTTTGTTGACTGTAGCGATTATTGTTGTAAAATATTGATTGATCAACGCGAAAGTAGTTTCATCAATGCAGTAGCATATTGATGTCCCTTCAATACTCCCTTTAATAAGTCCAGCGCCTTTTAGTTCTTTTAGATGTTGTGAAATAGTGGATTGGGCTAAGGGTAGCTCTTCTACAATATCGCTACAAATACAAGCATTTACTTTTAACAAATGTTCAATAATGGCAACTCGAGCAGGATGACCTAAAGCTTTTGCAATTCTAGCAATCTTAGTTTGTTGTTCTGTGAAATGACTTGTTTTATTATTTGACATGTTTAAAAACTAATACATCGTAAAATTACGATATATAATTAAGTATATAAAAATATTATTGTTAATTTTTGTGTTATATTGATAATCAAATAAAATAGACTACCATTTTAAAGTATGGTAGTCTATTTGGAAATTTTACCTAATGATGAATCGATACTCCGTTTTAGTTTCGTAAAGTTCATTAGCTTTCACCACTGTACTTGGAAATGATAAATGATTAGGTGAGTCTGGAAAGTGTTGAGTTTCTAAACAAAAAGCAGAGCGAAAAGGATATACCTTCCCATTTTTACCTTTTGGATCACTATCGGACATGAAATTTCCACTATAAAATTGTAATCCAGGTTCTGTGGTCAATACAATCATTTCTATCCCTGTTCTTGGAGAATAAACTTTTGCAACTTCATTAAAGCCTGATCGTGTATTTAATTCAAAATTGTGATCATAGCCTTCCCCAAATTTTAATTGTTCTTCAGATTTATTGATATCTTGACCAATTAACTTCGCTTTTGTAAAGTCAAATGATGTTCCCTTGACTGGAATACTCTTCCCGGTAGGAATAAGATTTTGATTAATCTCTGTGAATTTATCAGCATTTATCCAAAGTTCATGATCTAATATTGTTGAATCACCTGCCCCATTTAGATTAAAATATGCATGATTAGTTAAATTAAGAACTGTATTTTTATCAGGTAATGCTTCATAATCAATCAATAGACCTCCTTGATCGGTTAAAGAATAGGTCACTTTGATCTCAACATTACCTGGATACCCAGCCTCTCCATCAGGAGACAAGTAAGAAAACGTTATTGAGGAATCTGAATGACTAACTACTTCCCATACTTTATTATAAATGCCATTTTCTCCACCGTGTAAAGAGTTATAACCATCATTTTGCTCCAACTGGTAGCTTACTCCATCTAAATCAAATTTTGCTTGATTAATACGGTTGCCATAGCGACCAACGATAGCTCCGTAATAATTATTATTATTTGCTTTATATTCATCTGCAGAATCGTACCCTAAAATAACATCAATAAATTCACCATTTTTATCTTGGACTTTTAGTGTTACGATTCTTGCCCCATAATTAGTAAAAGAGGCTTTTATTTTTTTATTTTCGATATGATATAATTTTACTTCCTGACTATCAATAATACTCGCAAAAGTATCATTAGTTACCTCCTTATTATCTGAGCTTTCTTCAGTATTTTTAGTAGAACTTCCACAAGAATATACTAATACTGTGTTGACTACTATTAAACCTATAATTATTTTTTTCATATTTTAGTTCTTTAAGATTGCAAATTCGACTATTACCAAAATTTTACATATAATGCGCCTACAATTAAAATTGTAATAACAATAAGAACCATTACTGAAGGTTCTACTTTAAACATTTTGTTATCTAACTCTAGTGATTTAGGATTAATCTTTGGTCCAGCTAAACTTACTAATACCATCATAATCATGGTGAATAAGAATGAAAGTCCCATACAAATCAGAAAAGGTATTTCATAATTACCTTGGGCATTAAGATATGCTGTATACAAAAATGTATCATGGCCAAACCAGTCTGGAGCATAATTATTAAATACAATTGACATGAAAAATCCTGTCAACAAGCCAACAATGGCAGCAGTGCCAGTGGTACGTTTCCAAAACATACCTAATAAAAACATAGCAAATACACCTGGTGAAATAAAGCCCGTATACTTTTGGATAAAAGTAAAACCACCAGCACTACCTATCCCCAATAGGTCATCCCAAGTAAAAAGTAAGGAAACGACAATTGATATAATTATAGTCAATTTACCTACTCGAATTAACTTCTTCTCAGATGCTTTTTTATCAATATATTTTTGATATATATCCATCGTAAATATGGTGGCAATACTATTTGCTTTTCCGGCCAAAGAAGCGACAATCGCAGCAGTCAATGCTGCCAAAGACAAGCCTTTCATACCATTAGGTAAAAAACCTAATATTGCAGAATAAGCATTGTCCGCGTTAAAAATGCCTCCAGGTGCCATTTCTTCTTGTAAAGCTCCGTTTTTATATAACACATACGCGGCAATACCAGGTAGCATCACAATAATAGGCATCAATAGCTTTAAAAAGCCAGCAAATAATATCCCCGTTCTCGCTGTCTTTAGATCTGCACCTAATGCCCTTTGCGTAATATATTGATTACAGCCCCAATAGTTTAGATTCACAATCCAAATCCCTGCTAAATACATTCCAATTCCGGGTAACATAAGGTACTTATTTATCTCATCCTGTGAAGAGTTTGCTGTGGGCTTATCAACGATTAGCTCAAAATGCTTCGGAGAATCTTTTATGAGTTGAGTGAATCCTGCCAGCACATCCTTACCATAACCAAAATGATCTGATACCAATGTTAAAGCTACATAGGTCGTCGCTAAACCTCCAATGATCAAAACGATAACTTGAATAACATCAGTATACCCTATCACTCGCATTCCTCCTAGTGTAATCACTATTGAAAAAACAGCGAGTGCTACCATTATTATGTGAAAGTATTCAGCTCCACCAAGATTAGCAATGGCTAATGCTCCTAAATATAAAATAGATGTTAAGTTGATAAATACATACAAGAAAAGCCAAAAAACGGCCATTATCAATGCTGTTGTTTCATTATATCGCTGTTTCAAAAACTGCGGCATCGTAAATATCTTATTCTTCAGATAGACTGGAATAAACCACACAGCAACAATGATTAGTGCTATGGCAGCTATCCATTCGTATGCCGCTACAGCTATACCAACAGTAAATCCATTGCCACTCATGCCAATAAATTGTTCTGCAGATATGTTAGACGCTATCAGTGACGCTCCAATAGCCCACCACGTTAATGAGCCTTCTGCTAAAAAATAGTCATTACTACTTTCTGTATGTTTTTTATGTTTATAATAAATCCAAAAGCCATAACCCGCTACTAAAAAAAAGTAGACGATAAAGATTAAATAGTCAATAGTTGCAAATTTTCCCATCTTAATTAAGGTTTATTTTATGATTGGTTGGTACTTAATTTGTTATTTAGTCTCTTTTCAATGTGTAATATAATTCATTCCAACGTATTTGGCTTTCTATTTTTGAAATTGTTGTTTCTTTATCAATAACTAAAAACTCTAACCCAGCAATGCGTGCAAAATCTTCTAAATATTCTGTCGTCAGACTTAAACTATATACTGTATGATGTGCTCCTCCAGCATATATCCATGCAGAACAAGCCGTTCTCATATCGGGTAAAGGTTTCCATAATACTCTAGCTACAGGAAGTTTAGGAAGATCTTGCTCAACAGGAACTCCAATGACTTCATTAACAACAAGTCTAAATCTATTACCCATATCCACCAATGAGGCATTTATGGCATCACCACTCATTCCATTAAATACTAATCTAACAGGATCTTCTTTACCTCCAATCCCTAGGGGATGAACTTCTATTCGAGGTCTATCAGCAGCTAAAGTAGGATCAACTTCTAGCATGTGAGATCCTAAAACCATAGAATTATTGGGATCAAAATTATACGTATAATCTTCCATAAAGGCAGAAGCTCCAGGCAAACCAAACCCCATGACTTTACATGCTCTGACTAAAGCTGGGGTTTTCCAATCTCCTTCTCCTGCAAATCCATAGCCATCTGCCATCAACCGTTGTACAGCTATTCCAGGCAATTGTTTCATACCGTGTAGATCTTCGAACGAATCTGTAAAGCCTCGGAAATTTCCTTCTTCCAAAAATTGACGTAAACCTATTTCTATTCTTGCAGCTTCAATTAGACTTTGTCTATTTTCTCCATCTTTTTTAACGGTATCATCAAGATCGTAGCTTTCTTCATAAACATCTAATAATTTTCTCACCTCATTCGAGCAGACGTTATCGATTAATTTTACTAATTCGCCTATAGGATACGTATTGACGGAAAAACCAAATTGCGTTTCGGCAGAAACTTTATCACCATCAGTAACGGCAACATTACGCATATTATCGCCGAATCGAGCAAACTTTGCCCCTTGCCAATCTTTCCATGCTGCAGCTGCTCTTGTCCAAATAGCTATTCGCTCTACGGTATGGTCTTCTTTCCAGTGGCCTGTAACTATTTTGCGTGGAATATTTAAACGACTAACTATATGTCCAAACTCTCTATCACCATGTGCACTTTGGTTGAGGTTCATAAAATCCATATCAATTGTACTCCATGGTATATCTACATTGTATTGTGTATGTAGATGTAGCAATGGTTTTTGGAGCGCTTTTAAGCCCCGGATCCACATCTTGGCAGGTGAAAAAGTATGCATCCACGTAATGATACCAATACAATTATCACTGCTGTTAGCTGATACGATAGTTTCATAAATTTCCTCACTATTTTTGACAATAGGTTTGTATATAATATTCACTGGTATAGGCGTATTATCATTAAAATGATTGATAATTACTTTTGTATTCTCAGCTACTTTCTTAAGAGTTTCTTCTCCATAGAGGTCTTGACTTCCTGTCAAAAACCAAACCTCTAACTGTTTATAATTTATGTTCATTTGATATTAAGGTTATTATATTTAGTTATTGTCCGTAATAAGCATTTTTACCATGCTTACGCTCATAATGTTTATTAATTAATGATTTTTTCATTCTTTTTACTGAAGGATTAAGCTGTTCGGTAATCAAAGACATTTTTGCAATTTCTTCAAGAACAGCAGCATTATAGACAGATGCTCGCCCATCCTTTCCCCAAGTAAAAGGTCCATGACTACCAACTAATACCATCTGCACTTCTTTGTAATCTAAGTTTTGTGCGTCAAAATGATCCATAATTTGAATTCCTGTCTCATATTCGTAATTGCCTTTAATGTTTTCATCTTTCATAGGAGGTGCACATGGTATATCCGTAGTCAGATGATCCGCATGGGTGGTTCCATATATGGGAATATCTCGTAAACTCTGAGCCCAAGCTGTTCCATAGGTAGAGTGTGTATGGGTGACTCCTCCAATCTCCCAATGCTTATACAATACAGCATGCGTTTTTGTATCCGAAGAAGGTCTATAACCACCTTCAACAATATTACCATCAAAATCAACGATGACAATTTTATCAGGTGATAAATCTTCATAAGGCAATCCACTTGGTTTTATAGCAAATACTCCTTTATCTCGATCTGCTACACTTACATTACCAAAAGTAAATAGCACTAGACCCAATTTGGGTAATAGTAAATTACATTCGAAACATTCTTCTTTAATTGATTGATACATATCTATTAAATTTATCTGGTAAAAGATTCCATAAATGCACCTAATTCTATATAGCGTTGGAATCGCTTTTCGTATATAGGCACTTTAGTTATATCTGGTTCATAAACGATCTCAAAACCTTGCCCCATTTTTTGCATAGCTTCTTCTACGGTTGAATAATGCCCTGCAACTGTTGCAGCAAACATTGCTGCGCCAATAGCGCACGTTTGTTCTGTTTTATGAATTTTAATTGGTCTATTCAATACATCAGCCATCATTTGCATAATAAAAGTTGATTTTTGAGCTACCCCTCCCATCGCTATTAGTCCTTTAATAGGTATACCTTCGGACACAAAACGATTAACAATATTCTTAGCACCAAAACAAGTCGCTTCAGCTATTGCTCTAAATAGTCTAACAGCATCTGAACCTAAGCCAATTCCACCTATTAATCCTTTTAATTGATGATTTGCATCAGGCGTCCTTCTTCCATTAAACCAATCTAATGCATACTCTAAATCCTCCTCCACGGATATTTCGGAGGCTTGAATATTTAACCGTGCTAACAATTTTCCTTTTATTTCTTCTTGTAAGATGGTTACTGATTCCGAACTGATTACATTTGTTTCTTCTAAAAGTGTATCGATTGGCCAGGAAAGAAGTTGCTTAAACCAAGCATAGGCATCTCCAAAAGCAGACTGCCCCGCTTCTAAGCCTACCATCCCTGGAATTACAGAATCATTTACCTGTCCGCATATACCTTTAACTAAAGTATTTCCTATTGTATCTTTTGGTACGACAAGAATATCACATGTAGAGGTTCCCATTATCTTACTCAAAAAATAAGGTTCAATTTGTCCACCTACTGCTCCCATATGACAATCAAAAGCCCCGATACCAATCAAAACATTAGGATTCAACCCCAGCTTATCAGCCCATTCAGGAGAAATAGTACCAGCAGACTCTGCAGAATTATAAACCTTTGAAAAAGAATTCTTAACTATAGGTTTTAATAATGGATCCCATGAAGTAAAAAAAGATTCAGGCGGAAGACCGTCAAATTCATCAGCATATAATGCTTTGTGTCCAGCAGCACAAACACTTCTTTTTATATCATCTGCATGCGTTCCGCCTGTCAATACAAACGGTATATAATCACAATGTTCTACCCACGTATAAATACTATTACGAACTTTTTCATCCTTTCTCAGGATATGTAATAGTTTTGCCCAGTACCATTCTGAAGAATATATACCTCCTACGTATTTTAAATAATTAGGTGAAAAGTTTCGAACATGCTCATTTAGTTCTTGAGCTTCTTTTAGTGCAGTATGATCCTTCCAAAGAATAAACATCGCGTTGGGGTTGTCTTTAAATTCACTTAGCATGGCTAAAGGAATACCCTGTTCATTCACTGCTATAGGGGTAGAACCGGTAGTGTCTACAGAAATTGCATTAACCTTTTCGCCTATATCAGTAATACCTGACAATAGCAAACATTCTTTAATTGTTACTTCTAAACCTTCTAAATAATCTGCTGGGTGTTGTCTAAATTGATTTAAAATACTGTCGCAATACAGTTTTTCTTTCCATCTAGGATAATAAAATACACTAGAGCTGACTTCAAGTCCTGTAGCAACTTCTACGAGTACAGATCTAACAGAATCTGTCCCATAGTCTATCCCTATGACATAAGAATTGTCCATTTATAAAATGTTTTTATATTTTGATTTATAATAGTGGTTACTATTTCGATGTGCGAATCTAAATTAATAGTAGATTGCACATCTTTATTAATGTCAAATTAACACTTATTTTTTTAAAAACAAAAATATTAAATGTAATTTTAACACTTATATAAAAATACATTGTTTTCTAGTTTAAAAGAAGCGTATATTGCGATTGTTTTTTATCAAGGAATATAATTTATGGCTATTTATCCTAATTACCCAAAATTTCAAGTTGCTGTAGATTGCATCATTTTTGGTTTTAATGGAGAAAATTTAGAAGTACTCTTAATAAAAAGAGGATTTGAACCCGAAAGAAATAAATGGAGTTTAATGGGTGGATTTATCTTGGAAAATGAAAAACCAGAAAATGCTGCCGATCGTGTTTTGAAACATTTAACTGGTTTGGACGGTGTTTATATGGAATTGTGTGGAACTTTTGGGGATCCTAAAAGGGACCCAGCAGGACATGTCATAAGTATAAATTATTTTGCTTTAATAGACTCCAAGAAAACTAATACAATGGTTTCTGATAAATATGAAGCTAAATGGTTTCCAATTAAAGATATTCCTGAATTAATATTTGATCATAAAGAAATGATTATTAAAGCTAAACGTAGTCTGAAGATGAAAGCGGCTCTATATCCTATTCTGTTTGAATTATTACCTGATAAGTTCACCATTCCACAAATCATCACATTATACGAAGGTGTATATGATACTGAAATAGATAGACGGAATTTCACTCGGAAACTCTTTAGTTCACAACTTTTAATAAAACTAAATGATAAAGATAAATCAAGTTCAAAAAAAGGTGCTTTCTATTATAAACTAAACAAATTGGTTTATAAAGAGAAAATCATGAGTTTTTTACATTTTTTACCTAATTGGTCTATTGAAGAATAAAGAATTATTAAAACTCTAGAGTTACAATCACGCCGCTACCGTCAGGGTTATTTGCTATAGAAATGTCAATATCATGAAGGTTACAAATAATGTTGGCCATGGATAATCCAATCCCTTTGCCTGCAAATCCTAATGCATTCTGTCCTCGATAAAAATTTTCTTTGATATGAACTACATCTTCTTCGCTGATTCCAATACCAGTATCAATTATTTCTATAATTAATCGTTGATTTCTTTCAGACAATACCACGCGAACCAAATCATTATTAGAGTATTTAATAGCATTTGTGATAATATTAGAAATAGCGAGTTCTAATAGTTGCTCATTACCTTTTATTCGTAACAGTTCATAATCATCGACATGGATGTCTACTCTAACTTCTGCTTGATGATATAGCATAGTATTCTCGACAACTAACCAAATGACTTCATCTATACGTAAACTCTTTAACTCGAAATTAGTTTTCATACCAGACAAAAGCATCATTTGATCAAGTGTTTTTTCCAAATCTAACGTGTATTGCGTCAAACTTTCCAAAGTGTCTATATATTCTTGCTGACTTCGTTCCTTTTGCTTAATAACTTCTAAGGTACCGAATAAAGCTGCAATAGGTGTCCTTAATTCATGGGATACGTAGTCAATAAAATTCTTTTGTACACTGAAATTCTTAGCTATTTGATCAATAAACTGATTATATGTCATAATGAGATCTTCAATCTCTGCATACGATCGATTAAATTGTAAGGGCTCATTAAAATTAGTTGTATTACGAGCTTTAATCTGTCTTATTATAGAAACAATAGGTTGATAGGCTATATAACCTAACAGTTGACTAAATGCAAGTATAAATAATAAGGATATAAGGGAAACAATAACTAAAATAGTGAGTAATGCCTTCATTTGGGCATTAAATTCTGATTTAGAATTTCGTGTAATTACAACAAAATCACCTTCATTGTCGTGGTAAAATATACCGTTATAGAAATAACCAACTGTATTAAAGGAGCTCGCATAATTAGTTCTTACATCTTCCAAAAAATTTCCCTCCGTACGATAGTCCATATCGCCATTCACCTGAACTCCATCTTCATTAATAATGGCAATGTTTCGTTTAGAAATACTTCGTTGCAATTGGCTTTTGATAATATCATGTTCTTTACGAGGTAGTTCGTCTTTTTCCAAATAATAAATTGCGGCCAATAATGACTTACTTTCTAGGGACTTGATCTCCGTTCTTTCCATTACTTTATAAAAAGAATAATAGATAAGGGTTGAAATCACGACTATTAATACCGAGAAAAACAATAATGAATATAGAGATAATCTTACACGCAATTTCATATAAATAGTCTTAAGATTGCTTAAACATATATCCTATTCCTTTAACTGTAAATATATACTTGACTGTCGGCTCAATTTTACTGCGTAAATACGAGATATACACGTCTACTACATTCGTATGATTCTCAAAAGTGATTCCCCATACCGCATTTAGGATTTGAGTCCTAGTTACGGTTTTGTCTACGTTCTCGATAAGGTAATTTAGAAGTTTGTACTCTCGGGGAGATAGTTCAATGATCTTATTATCAACAAATACTTCATGCTTACTTTGATCAATTGTTAATGATCCAAAATCTAAAACGGTTGATACATTTTCTTGATTTTGGTAATTATTCCTACGCGTCAATGCATTAATACGGGACAATAATTCGTCAAAATGAAAAGGTTTTGTTATATAATCATCTGCTCCACTATCCAATGCAGCGACCTTGTCTTGTGTACTATTCAAAGCACTCAGCATAATAATAGGTACAAATACTTTACGAAAGCGTAGCGATTGAACTAATTGAATGCCATCAATACCAGGCAGCATAATATCACAAATTATCAAATCCCACGAAATTGTAAGAAAACCTTCCAGCACCGATTCAGCTGATTTACATAAAGTTACTAAATGACCATGCTCTTCTAAGCCTCTAATCAAAAAGTCACTAATACGTTTATCGTCTTCAATTACTAATATCTGCATGGGAATGTAATTTATAAAAAAGAAATGTTATTCATTAAAATTTAGATTCATTTATAGAATCCTGTAGTACTTTTCTAAATTACAAAATACATAAGAAAAAACTACTGAAAAATAGAAATGAAAATTATTATACTTAATGTGATTTATAATAAAAAATGAGCATAATATTATGCTCATTTTTTATTATAAATGAAATATTGATATCCTTATTAAAAAGTGTACCCTAATGAGAACATCGTATTTCTTGGCGCTCCCGCAAACACTCTAGTATAATCGAATCCACCTAAGAAGTAATAGGTGTCAAAAAGATTATTAACATTTAAAGCTAATTTCAATTTATTTATGTGATAGTATACCGCTGCATTCGCTGTAGTATAGGATGGCAAATAATTCCATTCTGCATTTCCTTGTGCATCTTTTCCAGTGGGGTCATTAAAACGTCTTTGATCAACATAATACCCGCCAAGACCAAATCCAAGTCCACGAAGAGCTGTTTCAGAAAAAACATACTTCAACCAAACATTGGCTGTATTTTTAGGAGCTCCAGGGAGTTCTTGTCCTTTTTCGGAAGGGATAGCAGACTCTTTCACACTAGTATGATTGAAAGTATAGTTAGCCATAAGTTGAAGTTCTTTATTAATTTGACCACGTATGTCTAACTCCACTCCTTGAGAAATAACTCTTCCAGATTGCCTATATTCAGAATACCCTGCTTCTGACACATTTCCTGTTGCAATAAGCATGTCACGACGCTCAATATGAAATAATGCTAGATCAGCTTGTAGCTGGTTATTTAAGAATCCTGTTTTCAATCCAGTTTCAACTTGAAAGCTACGTTCGGACTTAAATGGCGCATCAGCACCATAATCTTTATAATTCGCAATAAAATTTGCGGTAACTGGTACATATCCTTGTGAATAACTCAGGAAGTAATTAATTTTATCATTGATTAAGTAAGTAAGCCCAGCTCTAGGTAACCATACATTTTGTGTAGCAGTATAAGGGGCATTGACATCTGTACTTTCAGAACGATAATTCTCATTTCGCAAACCTAAAATCATTTTTAGCTTTTCACCAATTGATATTTGATCTTGAACATACAATCCTATACTCTTATAAGGACTCATAAAAGGATATTGAGAATTAGAACGCCAAATATAATTCGAGATATCCGCACCTTGATATACAGGATTGTTCAAATTAAGTGTTAGAGGTACCACCTCTCCATTAACGAGCTTGCTTCTAGCTTCTCGTTGATAACTTCCTTTGTCTGCTTTATATTGTGCATAATCAATCCCAAAGACAACATGATGATCAACATATTGACCAAGTTTATCCCATTTAACATAAGTTACTAGGTTATCTGTATACTCTGTCCCATGACGGTCAAAGAACCTCAAATTCACAATAGTATTTTCGGGAGGATTAGCAAAGGTATTCAGTGTACGGTGTTCATTTAGATCTTCTTTGTATATGGATTTCATATAACTCAGATTTAAATGTACATTCTCCGTAATTCTCTGATTCAGTCGAGCAGACAATGTCAGTGTATTGGTCTTAAAAAAATCCGAGAGTTGGGCTAACGTAAAGCTTCTCGGAAGGCCATATAAATCATTTTTTTTGACACTCATACCACGATCTAAATGACCATTAAAAGAATCATAAACAAAATCTACATCTACTGTAGTACCATCAACAGGCTTAAACGTAAATGAAGGAGCTAATAAGAAATTCTTACGACTATTGTTATCTCTAAAAGTCTTAGAATTTTCATAACCAATATTTAGTCTGTAAAGAATGTCTTTGTTATTATCTAATGGGCCTCCCAAATCTAAATTAGTCCGAATGGTTTCGAAACTACCTACCGAAAAATTCACACGCCCCAATTGTTCTTCTAAGGGTTTTTTAGTAACCATATTTATAGTTCCTCCTGGTGCAATGTCTCCAAAAAGAGAGGCTCCTGGTCCTTTTAGTACTTCAATCGTTTCGAAATTAAGCGTCATAGGCGAACGATAATAACTCTCACCAAAACCATACGCCGAACGCATTCCATTGATCAAACGAATTCCATTATCCCATCCGCTTTTAAACCCACGAATAACAAACTCATCGTAAACCGATGCCTGAGTAACTCCAGCTAAATCAGGAATAACCTCAGATACTTGAAACATTTGTTTGTCTTCCATTAACTCACTGGATACGATAGATATAGATTGAGACAAGTCTTTTATACGTCCATCATACTTCCCTCCTAACACAGTAGAATTTGTCAAATAAGAGTTATTACGTCGTACTGTTACTAATACTTCATCTAGTTGTCGGTTGTCTTCAATGAGTTTGATTATAAGACCGTCATTGTAGTCTTTACTTGTTATGGTAAGGGGTTTGTTTTTATACCCAATGGCTTTAATTTCTAGATGTAGAGGAAAAACAATATCACCTGTAGTTGCAAAATCTCCCCTTCCGTCAGATTCTATAACTTGGTTATTACCTAATATTATTGTCGCATGAGGTATAGGGATATTTTTGTCATCCACAATACGTCCAATAATTCGCTTATTTGTCTGTGCACTTAATGCTATTGGAATACTTAAAAAGGCTAAAGCAAAACCTAATTTATTTGTGATTTTTTTCATTATTAATGACGAATGAAATTAATATTCAATAATTTTTTCCATGTGTAGTGTTTCTTGTTCATTATCAATAGATGTATAAATATGAAGAAAACCTTGCCTTTCCCAAAACTCAAAAGCACCTGTAAGAAAATAATGAGTATGCAAGTATAAGACCTCAATACCTTTTGTCTTAGCATGATTAAGCAGCTCGTCAAACATAGCGCTACCTAAGCCTAATCTTCTATAAGATGGTTCAACAAATAAGCGAGCTACTTCTACTGTTTTACGATTAGTATAATTCAAATATGGAAAGCGATGATCATAAGGCATCATTCCGATAACGCCTATTAAATTATTATCTTTATCCTTAGCTTGTAAAAAAATACTATTCTCATGTTTAACATACCGTTCTGCAAACTGTTTAATGTCTTGGGGTATAATCGAATTATCAAGCATAGGGAATAACTTCTTTCTGAAGTTCATCACATAGGTTTGCATATCCTCTACCTCTTCGTCCTTAATAACGCTGATATTAATATTTGTCATAAATTAAATTTTTGGGACAAAAAGATTTCTTCCTTGATTATCTAATTGTACTAATGGTATTTGATAAGTTTCTTCAAGTAATACGTGTAATTGTCTATATTCTAAATCCTTAATATCTACAAGCTGTTTGTTTTGCATAATATATAAATTGTCACCGTACATAAATGCTAGATTGGGATCATGCATTACACATAATACTGTTGTACCCTCATTAGCTAATTCCTTAATACATTTTAATACGGCGATTTGATAATGAAGATCGAGATGATTGGTCGGTTCATCCAGCATTAGTATATCTGGCTTTTGTACAAGAACACGACATAATAGCACCAATTGACGCTCCCCTCCCGAAAGCGAAATGTAGGATTTGTCGATCAAATGAAGTAGATTGAAGCGTTCTAAAATTAATATAACGGCTTCTTTGTCTGCTGCTGATGGGGCAAAGTTTTGAAAGGAAGCACGTCCAGTCATGATTACCTCGCGAACGGTGAATGGAAATGTCGTATGATGAAATTGGTTTAAAAAGCCTATACGGATAGTTCTCTTCTTACCAGTACCTATATTGCGACGTTCGCAACCATCAAAATATACTTGACCGTCATACTTCTTTTGTATACCAGCCATAATATTAAATAAGGTAGACTTACCACTTCCATTTCTTCCTAAAATAATAGAAAGCTTACCCGCGTCAAACTGTGCATTCAACTTATTTAATGCGAGTTCTTTGCCGTAAGAAAAAGACAAGTTTTTTATATTAATGATTGACTTCATGAACTCCAAATACTTAAACTCTTCCGCATCAAAATAATAAATATTGGCGTGCCTATAATCATTGTAAAGACTCCTACAGGTATTTCAAATGGCATAACTGCTCTTGAGAAATCATCAATTATTAACAAAAATGATCCTCCAATACTAATATTCGCCCATATACCTATGTTATTATTTGGGCCAAAGGCCATTCTTGTCATATGAGGAACAATTAAGCCAAATAGGCTTATCACGCCTACAGCAGCCACTGCTGAAGCTGTAATCATAGTTGAAACGGCAATTAAAGCTAGTTTTAAATACTTAGGGTTAATACCTACAGCTAAAGCTTCATTATCTCCTAATGCCAAGACATTTAATTTAAAACGTAAAAGTAATACCACAACTAATCCCAAGATAATAGGACCAAATGCACTTTGTACTTTTTGCCAAGATGCGGTATGAAGATTACCCATAGTCCACTGAATAATAGCTTGTAATTTATAAGGGTCACTCATGTATTGTAGTAAGGTAAGCAAAGCTGTAAATGCGCCCGATACTATCACCCCAGATAAAACCATACTAACTATTGTTGTACGAGCTCCTACAAAAGAAACCAAATAAGTAAATGCTACAGCACAGACCCCAAAAATAAAAGCTGATAAATTGACAGACATTATAGGAAATAACATTGCTAATGCAGCTCCAAAAGCAGAACCTGAGGATATGCCTAAAGTAAATGGATCAACAATGGGATTTCTGAAAATTGCTTGCAAAACCGCTCCTGCAACAGCAAGTGAGGAACCTACTAAAAATGTTAGTACGATACGTGGCAGTCGTACTTTCCATAGTATAGTTTCTTGTGGTGCGTTAATAACTCCATTGTTAGTGATTAATTTATTAACATAATCCAACAGTTCAGTGATAGTGAGATTACCTGTAGTACCTAACATCAGAGACCCAATCAATAATATTAAAGGAACTAACCAAAGTAGTGTTACCTTAACGTAATAATTCATATTTAATATTTAGAAATTATTTAACGGAAGGATAGAATACTGTTAAGGCTTTCTTCATATCCTCCTCAAAACTTGAAGTATCATATACTTCAGGGTAGCACCAATTACGTACTTGTTTTGCAAAAAGTATAAATTTCACTGTATGAGGATCAAAGAAAACTGCAGGCTTCATCACCTTCACTTCTTTGTTAATCACAGCAGGCAGACTCGCTAATTCACTTAGATTATATACATCATCTGCGCTTGAATTCCATAATATAATGATGTTAGGATTCCATTTATAAAGGGTCTCAGCTCCTACATTTGGAGCTTCTAAATCTAAAGGACATGCATTTATTGCCCCAGATAAATTAATAGCCATATCCATTAATGTCCCTTTGCCTGAAGTAGAAAGAACTCTGCCCTTCGACCATGCATAATATACTTTTTTTGGAGTAGCGAATGTTTCTTTTTTCATGCTATCTACAGCATCATTCACATAGCTAATAATTTCTTTTGCGCGATCAGTTTTACCTAATAGCGTAGCCATACCTTCTAGTTCGCTGATTATCGCTACTTCATCTTTGCTGCTGATTGTATAAACTGCTATTCCTAAAGCTTCTAACTGAGCAATAGCATCAGCATCATGACTAAATGTAACAACTAAATCTGGTTGTAAACCTACAATTCCTTCTACATTCGAAGAACCTCCTGTAAAAGTCGGAGTTGGAATCTCTTTGTTTGCAAAACGACTATCGAATTGAGATAAATAGGTGTAAGTATCCTCATTCAAATAAACTTGTTGGGGTATTCCAACCAATTTATCTTGAGCATCTAACATGAATATATCGTCAACGATAGATTCATAAAGTGCTATTACACGCGTTGCGGGTTGGGATAACTTAATATCTTTTCCACGACTGTCTATAGCATGAACTTCATGTTGATTATTTGTTTCTAAAACTTTTCCTTGATTACAAGATTGTATAACTAAAATAAATAATAATAGAATAAAAAATTTAACAACTCGCTGAATAGTAATTTTCATATAATTACGTTCTATAAAATTCCTTTAAAACTATAAATACTAAAACCAAAAAACACTCTTATAAGCACAATTCAAAAATATTATTTCTACCCTATTGAGGCTGAATATAAAAGATATTTCAGGTCACCAGAAGTGGAACAAAGTAAAGGATTTTTTGTTCTAGATTGATAAATAAACTTTGATTTTGAATATTAAATATATTGCACAATGCTAATCAACTATCTTTAGGAGAATAATTGGTGTTAGTTGAGTATAAACTTCTATTTTTATAAAAACGTAAACTAGGTTTAATATATTTGTTCAATGAATAGACTACTTCAACAAATTGAGTTTATTAAAGAAATAGATAAGCTAAAATATATTCTTAGAAAAACAAAATTAATAAATAGTGATCGTCAAGAGAATGATGCTGAGCATAGTTGGCATCTAGCATTAATGACATTAATTCTTTCTGAACATTCAAATGTGCCTATAAATATCATCAAAACTGTAAAAATGGTATTGATCCATGATCTTGTGGAAATTGATGCTGGGGATACTTTTTTATATGACAGCTTGAAAAGCCATGACAATACAGAAGAAGAAGCAAAAGCCGCTCAGCGAATATTTGGAATCCTTCCAAAAGATCAAGCTATAGAACTTACCACATTGTGGTTAGAATTTGAAAAAGGAGACACACCTGAAGCGAAGTTTGCGCGTACTATGGATAGGTTAGAGCCCTTACTTCAGAACTTTTCAAACAATGGAGGCACTTGGGCTGAGTATGATATTCCTTACCAAAAAGTTTTTGATAAAAAAAAGGTAATTGCTAATGGTTCAATTGGAATATGGAAATATGCTGAACATCTATTGGAAGAAGCAGTAGCACAAGGTATTCTTAGAAAAGAGTGAATTATGTAGTATAACTATGATTCACCCTTTTTATAACTAAGCATCCATCTATAAATATCTTCTTGATGAAATAAACGCTCAACGCTCCCATGCGTACCACCTTTAATTATAGTAAGTGTCACGTCGGCAAGAGAATTATGTTTTTTGATAGCATTATATATTTTTTTGGACTCATTCACAGATACTGCTCGATCTGCACTACCATGTTTAATCCATAAGGGTACTTTGGTAAGATTCTCAGCGTATGAGAGTGTTCCGCCACCACATATAGCTACAGCTGCTGCAATACGTTCAGGATACTTTCCAGCTACATCTAGCGTTCCATAGCCTCCCATACTCATGCCACAGACATACACTCGACGCGGATCCGCATTATAATTATCAAGTACATAATCTATAACCTCCATAACATCATCAGGATTCCATCCATTGTTTGTTTGTGGCGCTACAACTATAGCTGGAATCTCCTTTCCTCTACTCATAGCATATAGGACACCATATCTTTTGACACGTTCTAAATTATTACCAGAAAGGCTTCTACCATGAAGAAATATGAGTATAGGTTGCTTTTCGCCATCTTCTGCGTAATACTTAGAAAGAGTAAGTAAAAAGTTATATTTGGTTTTATTCTTAATTGGTTTTACTTCTCCATATACATTTGTTAATATAGCTAACCATGTAAAAAGTAGTGAAAATATTAGTTTCATAATAATAGCATATATTGCATTTTCAAAAATAATAAATTATTTAATAAAAAATATTCAATGACTTTATTATGACAATATATATTTTTTAAGTATTATTGTTTATAACGAATTAAAAAAGGGAACTAAAATGAGAAAGATGAATAAATATATTATACTTAGTTGTATAGCTATAGTTGTGTTTGCCATCAGTGGTTTTACTAATAATGGATATTTTGCTAAACAAAACAAGCCCGTTAATCTCAAAGTATTACCAAAAAATATCTCTGATGAAGAATTAACAAAAGTTATGCAAGGGTTTAATGCTGCTCTGGGTGTAAAATGTAATCATTGCCACAGTCCAAAGGATAATGGCGAGAAAGGATTAAATTTTGTTAGCGATGCTAACCCGAATAAAGATATTGCTAGAAGTATGATGAAAATGACAAAAAAAATAAACAAAAAATATTTCAATGAACCTCATGAAGGGGTTATTCAAAATATAAATTGCAACACCTGTCATAATGGAAATGCAGAACCTAATACAGTAAGTTTAAAGTAAGCCTGATTTAATATTACTAAAAGCCTTTCATTGTGATTTTGAAAGGCTTTTTTGTTTTTAAGAAAAACGTATTTCTCTACTAAAATTCTGTATTTTTAGATCGAAGCAAACAAGCTTATATTAAACATGAAAATATTACATACGGCGGATTGGCATTTAGGAAAGCGGCTTGATTATTTATCAAGATTCGAGGAGCAAAAAAAGGTTTTAGACGAAATATGTACTATTGCTAACGAACAAGAAGTTGACCTAGTCCTAGTTGCGGGTGACTTATTTGACGCCTTCAACCCTCCTGTAGATGCAACTGAACTATTATATCAAACGCTTAAAAGATTAACAAATCAAGGTACTAGACCTGTTATAGCTATAGCGGGCAATCATGATTCTCCTGATCGAATTGATTCTCCAGAATCCTTAGCACGCGCATGTGGTATTATTTTCATTGGCTATCCTCATGCGGAAATACGCCCATTTACTATGGACGATAGTTATTCCATTACGCAGTCAGATAAAGGTTTTATCGAACTAAAAATAAACCACCTAGATTATCCTATACGTATTATTACTACTCCTTATGCGAACGAAGTCCGATTAAAACAGTTTCTCGGTATAGAAGATAAAGCAGAACAACTCCATGAAGTATTAAAAAATAATTGGGAATTAATAGCTGATAAGTATTGTGACAAAAATGGAGTTAATATTTTAATGGCTCATTTGTACATGTTAGAACGTGGAGGCGAAATACTAGAAGAGCCTGAAGGAGAAAAACCTATAAAAATAGGAAACTCAGACATTATTTATACAGATGCTATCCCTCCAAGTATTCAATATACTGCACTAGGTCACTTACATCGCTTCCAATTTGTTAAAGGGCACAGTCATCCTGTAGTTTACGCTAGTTCACCGCTATGTTATTCTTTTTCAGAAGCGGGTCAAACAAAGAAAGTGGTCATCATTGAAATTGAACCTGACATAGTTCCTAAAATTAATACCTTCTCTTTAACTAAAGGTAAATCGCTGCATAGAAAAAGATTTGACAGTATCGAAGATGCGGTATTATGGCTGCGAGAAAACCCGTATACCCTCGTCGAGTTGACAATCGCTACTGATGTATTCATGACTTCGCAAGAGCTTAAACGATTGCACGAGGCCCATGATGGTATAGTACATATAATACCAATCGTAAATAGACAAGTTATAGATAGCGATAACAAAAAAAATATAAATTTAGATCAAGATATCAATAATCTATTTAAAGACTTCTTCATCAGTAAATATGGTCAAGAACCTAATGAGGATATTAATGCTTTGTTTAAAGAAATAGTCAATTCAACGAAAGACGTAATAGAATAAAAAAAATGTTACCATTATATTTAAGTATCCAAGGATTATATTCCTATCAAGAAAAACAAGAGATTGATTTTTCGAAATTAACCGAAGCTGGATTATTTGGTATTTTTGGCAATGTAGGATCTGGTAAATCATCAATATTAGAAGCTATTAGCTACGCATTATACGGTGAAACCGAACGGCTAAATAAACAGGAGAAACGGGCATATAATATGCTTAATCTAAAATCTAACCATGCCATTATAGATTTTCATTTTCTAAATTTTGAGAATAGGAAGTTTCGCTTTACGGCACAATGGAAACGTCGTAAACGCTTTGAAGATATAACCACTATTGAACGTACTGCCTATGAATGGAAAGATGACAAATGGATTCCAATGGAATCCGCTGATGGAGCATTGGTAACTAATCTTTCTTATTCTAATTTTAGACGTACAATAATCATTCCTCAAGGCCAGTTTAAAGAGTTCTTAGAGCTCAAAGGAAAAGATCGATCAGATATGATGAAAGAGATTTTCCTATTAAACAAATATGATTTAGGGCCAAAAGTAGGAATACTTCAAGCGGAGAACAATAGACATCTTGAGAACATTAAAGGGGCTTTATCAGGGTTTGAAGATATCACTGAGGAAAACAAGGAAATAAAAGTTAAGGAATTATCTGAAGAACGGCTAAAGCTAGAATCTCTAAGAAGTCAGCATAAAACATGGTCTGAATCGTTAAAGAACTTGAACCATACTCATTCTATTCGACAAGAACTTCAAAATTTAAACCAAGAGTTAGACATTTTAGAAAGTCAGAGGCCTAAAATCCAAGAGCAAGAAAAAGAATTATTAGCTTATGAATCAGTAGTTTTAAATTTTAAAGAACCTATTACAAAACTAAAAGATCTTCAAAGCGACAAAACTGATACCACGAATAAAGTCAAACTCTTATCAGCAGACCAAGAGCTATTATCACAAAATATAGCTAAATATACGCAACAGTTAGCTTCCATAACCGATGATTACAGTAAATTAGATATTTATAAAAAACAACTTCTTGAAATCGAAATTCTAGTCCGTAATGTGGACTTAGTCATTAGCCAAAAGGAGTTAAAAAGTCGTTTAGAAAAAGGTATTCCTATGCTTAGCCAACAACAGTCGCAGGAAATCCAATTAAATGCAGAGATTACGCAAGCTGAAGAAAATCTTGAACTATTAAAAAATAAACGATTAAACACTAGCGAGTTATTCTCTATTGAATCTTGGTATCAAACTAGAGACGAATTGGACCGTCAAATAGTAACTATAGAGCATCAGAAATTAGCTATCGATGAAGACTTAAATTCACTACATCAAAAATTTAATGAGCATCAATATACATTTGATAATTGGAAGGAAAATTTAGATCAAGAATTAATTAAGCATCAAATAGCTTCAGAGGATATCGCAGAAAAAGAATCGGCTTTGCTACTTAAAGAAGAATTATCGCAATTTGTAATGAATCTTCACGAGGGACAACCATGCCCCTTATGTGGTGCAAAAGAACATCCAAATGTGATGCATACTGCTGATTTGAGTGTAGAAAGAAGGGATTTGACTCAAAAAAAACATCAGCTTGCTGCAAGTGAAGCATCTTTGAGATTGTTATATACAAATCTAACTACAACTTCAAAATATGTATTGGATAAAATTGATGATAAAAAAGCTAAAGAAAATGAATTAAACAAGCTAGTAGAAGAAAAAAAATTGCACCATCATAAATTTATCTGGAAGGAATTTGATGAAAATAATAAGACATTATTCGAAGCTAAAAAAGCTTTTATAATGGATTTGGAAGGAACAATTAGAACTAGAGAATTAAGCCTTAAAAACTTACGAAATAGCTTATCCGTTGTTCGCGATAATGTACAAAAGTATCAAAAATCTATTGACGAAATCCAAAATAAAATAGAGTCCTTATCGTCGAATATTGCTCAAAATCGTAGTATGATTAAGGAGTTGACGTCCTTATTATTTATTAATCATAGTAAAGATGAGCTTAATAACATGGCTCTACAGATAACCTCAAAAATTAATACGGTTGAAAGTAACTATAAGCTTTGGAATATGAACTTACAAGCTAATACAAATGAATTAGCTACAGTAAAAGGGCAATTAAATGAGTTAAATATTCGTCTAGAACGTATCAAACAAGATGAAATAGAACTGAATGCACTTACTCAGTCATTATTGATAACATTTTTATTTAAAGATATAGCGGAGGTAGAGTCAATTTTGAATAAGAGATTAGATGTAGTAACTATAAAAGAGACTATTCAGCAGTATACTTTTAAAATAAATACTTTAACAACTCGAGTAGAAGAATTAAATAAATATATGATAAATAATGACTTTTCAGAAGAAGCGTTAAAAGAAGCTAATGATAAAGTTGAAGAATTATTAAAGTTACTCGAGTTAGAGATCAGTAAAATAGGAGCTATAGAAAAAGATTTAGAAAGAATTGAAAATGAATTGATTAAAAAATCACATTTAATCAAAGAGTTCAATTCACTAAATGAGCGAAAAGAGAATTTAAAACTATTAGACAATATGTTTAAAGGTAATGGTTTCGTTAATTATGTTTCTAGTATTCACTTAGAAAGATTGTGTGAAATAGCGAATAATAGATTCCATAGATTAACGAAAAACCAACTCTCTCTATGCATCAACGAAAACAATGAATTTGAAGTTAAGGATTTTCTGAATAATGGTTACCAACGTTCAATTAAAACACTTTCAGGAGGTCAGAGTTTTCAAGCATCATTATGTCTTGCGCTTGCATTGGCTGAGAGTATTCAAGCCTTAAATAAAGCAGATCGTAACTTCTTCTTTATAGATGAAGGATTTGGCACGCAAGATACTAAAAGTATTAATACAGTTTTTGACACCTTACAGTACCTTCACCAAGAGAATCGAGTTGTCGGTATTATATCTCACGTTGAAGAACTGAAAGAAAGAATGCCTCGCTCAATTACAATTACTAATAATATCGAAAAAGGCAGTCAAGTAAATTACAATTAATATTATATTATTTATCATGCATGACAGATGTCATGCATGATAAATAATATAAATAACACCTACGATATTAGTTCATTTTCTGTAGAAATTGTACGTCTCTCTGACCAAGATTGATCGCCTAGTTCTAGTATCCTAATAACATCACGAGCTTGCTCAGGCTTTATAAATAATTCTTCATTTCCTTCTAAAGTAGCAACTATATTTTTATAAAAATCTTGTCCTGTACCGATTTCAGACTCCACCCATTGATGTAGATCTTTGCCATCAATAAACAATGATAAAGACCCTTGAATATCTTTTGACTCTACACCCCAATTTGGATCCTGTTCAGGTCTTCTACCTTCACGTAAAAGATTTTCTTGAGGGTCTACCCCTTTTTTTACAAAAGATCCGTTCATTCCATAGATGGCGAATCTAGGTGTCGCTTCTTTAGCTAACATCTGCCCTTTGAGGGTGACTTTTAATTTTGGATAAGATAATATATATTCAAAATCATCTATAGCTTTGGCGTGATCGCGCTGTACACGTAAATCTGCAAAAACAGATTCTGGATGTCCAAATAGTTGAAGAGCTTGATCAATTAAATGTGCCCCTAAATCATAATGTATACCCGATCCCGGGAGATTTTCTTCGCGCCAAGCACCAGGTCTTAAAAAGTTTCGGAAACGATCAAAACGTGCCTCATAACTTACAACACGACCTAACTTTTCTTCTGCTAACAATCTTTTAACAGTTTTATAATCGGAATGAAAACGAGCGTTATGATGAACAGATAATAATAAACCTTTCCGTTTTGCTAACGCAATAAGTTCATCCGCCTCAGCTGAAGTATTTGTAAATGGTTTTTCTACAATAACATGTTTACCTGCTTCTAAAGCCTGTTTCGTTAAACTATAATGAACATCATTAGAAGTTGCGACGACGACGATATCTATCAAAGGGTCATTAATGATATCCTCTGCAGACAATACTCCTTGAGCTTCAGGATAGCGCTCTGCAAGCATTTTCTGTTGCTCTTCTTTTCTTGCTGTTACTTTGTATAGTTCTAAATTAGGATTACTAGCAATAAAGGGAGCGTGAAAAACATGTCCACCAATTGAAAAACCTATCAATCCTACTTTATAAATTCTCATAGTTTATTTTGATTCTTTTAAAAATCAAATATAAGTGCTAAAACTATATATAAAAAATATTCTAACTATTTAAATAGTTAGAATATTTTTTATATTACAATCTATAAAAATGATTACATTCTCTCAGGAACTTGAATACCTAATAAACGCATAGCTGAAGCAATTACTGATGCAGCAGAATGAGATAAATGTAATCGGAAAGTTTTCACCTCTTCTTGCTCTGCTTTGAGAATTGTTTCTTCATGATAAAATTTATTATACAAACGTGCTACCTCATATACAAAATTAGCTAACTGTGCAGGACTAAACTCTTTAGCACTTGCCTCAATTATATTTGGGTATTCTGCTAATACCTGAATTAAGTCACGTTCATAGGAAGAAATAGTTGCAGGTATTGCTTTTGAATACGTATTAGTAAATGCTGCTTTGCGCAATACTGAATTAATACGTGCGTAAGTATATTGAATGAAAGGTCCAGTGTGTCCTTGGAAGTCAACAGACTCATTGGGATCGAATAATAGACGTTTTTTAGGGTCTACCTTCAATAAGAAATATTTCAAAGCCCCCATGCCTATAGTATTATAAAGAACTGCTTTTTCTTCCTGAGAAAACCCTTCTGTTTTTCCTAACTCTTCTGTTCTTTCAGCAGCGGTCTCAATCATTTCCTTCATCAAGTCGTCGGCGTCTACTACCGTTCCTTCGCGAGATTTCATTTTACCAGAAGGTAAATCGACCATTCCATAAGATAAATGAAATAAGCCTTTTGCCCATGATTTTCCTAATTTCCTTAGGATTGAAAACAGAACTTTAAAATGATAGTCTTGCTCATTACCGACTACATAAATCGATTCGTCCATTCCAAACTCATCGTATTTTAACTGTGCTGTACCTAAATCTTGCGTAATATAAACTGAAGTACCATCTCCACGTAGTACTAATTTTTGATCCAATCCTTCGTCCGTTAAATCTATCCAAACTGAATTGTCATCTTTCTTGAAGAAAACACCAGATGCTAATCCTTCTTGAATAATATCTTTACCTAATAAATAAGTGTCTGACTCATAATAATACTTATCGAAATCCACTCCTAATTGTTTATATGTTGAAGCAAACCCTTCATATACCCAACCATTCATTGTTTTCCATAACGAAACAACATCCTCATCTCCTGCTTCCCATTGTCTCAACATTTCTTGAGTTTCAAGCATAAGAGGAGCATTCTTCTTAGCATCTTCTTCTGTTTGCCCTTGAGCTTTCAGCGCTTCAATTTCTTTTTTGTATTCTTTATCAAAAACAACATAGTATTTTCCAACTAAATGATCTCCCTTTAATCCCGAAGATGCTGGAGTTTCGCCATTACCAAACTTTTGCCAAGCCAACATAGACTTGCAAATATGTATACCACGATCATTAACTAAGTTCGCTTTGATAATATCATAACCATAAGCTTTTAAGATTTCGGCTACAGAATAACCTAATAAATTGTTTCGGATATGTCCCAGATGTAATGGCTTATTGGTATTAGGTGAAGAATATTCTACCATTATTTTCTTACCATTACTTGGGAATTTCCCAAATGCTTGCTGCGAAATAGTTTCATTTAATAATGAAATCCAATACGAATCTGTCAGAGAAATATTTAAAAAACCTTTAATAACATTAAAAGCCTCAATTTCTTCAATATTATCTTTCAAATATCCGCCAATTTCTTCGCCAGTCATTTCAGGTGATTTTTTTGAAAACCGCGTAACTGGGAATGTGACAATTGTAATTTGTCCTTCAAACTCCTTACGTGTATCTTGCAAAGATATTTGTCCAGCTGGAATATCAGCCCCATAAAGTGCTTTAACAGCAGCTACTGTCTGCTCAACGAGCCTGTGTTGTATTGAATTAGCCATGTAATAATTATGTAATATTGTATCTTTCTGATTATGAGCACAAAAAATAACACGCAAAGTGTTTAGGTATTCATTCTGAAAGCATATATTTGCCAAAAATAATAAAAAATGCAGAGCTATCAGGAATTTCTTGACTTAAGTGTTGGTTTTCCGCAAGACGGATTTGAAATAATCGACGACGAATTGTACTTCCACGATTTGAATTTGATGGAAATGATAGAGACGTACGGTACTCCATTGCGTTTTACCTACCTTCCTATTGTTAGTAAAAAAATCCAACAAGCGAAAATCTTGTTCCAAACCGCTATTTTAAAACATAATTATAGAGGTTCTTATAAATATTGTTATTGTACTAAATCTTCCCATTTCAAGCATATTGTTGAAGAGGCTTTAAAAAACGATATCCATTTAGAAACATCATCTGCATTCGATATGCCAATGATTGACTCACTAGAACGACAAGGTACAGTGACGAAGGATATAACAGTTATTTGTAATGGATTTAAAACATATCAATATAAACAATATATTATTGATATGATTCATGATGGATATAAAAATATAATACCTGTTCTAGATAATAAAGAAGAATTCAACTTGTATGATGATGAGATTGAATTAGATGAGCCCTGCGCTCTAGGTATTCGTATAGCCTCAGAGGAACAACCAGATTCTCAGTTTTATACTTCACGTCTGGGAATTAGGATAGAAGATGTCATCGATTTTTATAATCATAAAATAGCGGACAACCCAAACTTTAAAGTGAAATTATTACATTTCTTTATTAATTCAGGTATCTCTGATACGCCATATTATTGGAATGAGTTAGAAAAGTATGTAACACTATACTGTAAGTTTAAAAAAGTTAATCCAGATTTAGATACTTTGGATATTGGTGGTGGTATGCCATTCAAGGATTCCTTAGTTCATGATTTTGATTACGAGTATATGGTTAATGAAATCGTTAATCGCATCAAACAAATCTGTGCTCACCATGAAGTTATGGAACCCGATATTATTACAGAATTTGGCAAATATACAGTTGCTGAGGCATCAGGTATTTTGTATAAAGTATTAGGAAGAAAACAACAAAATGATCGTGAAAGATGGTTTATGATTGATGGATCATTCATCACTAACTTACCAGACGTATGGGCATTAAATCAAAAATACATTCTTTTACCAATTAATAATTGGGATAATGAATACGAACGTGTTAATTTAGGTGGTATTACTTGTGATGGTCAAGATTATTATAATCAAGAGGCGCATATGAACTCGGTATTTATGCCAAAGACACGTAAGGTTCAGTATTTAGGTTTCTTCCATACTGGTGCTTACCAAGATGTGTTATCGGGATATGGTGGTATTCACCATTGTCTCTTACCTTCTCCTAAGCATGTATTAGTAAGAAGAAATCGAGACGAAACTTTTAATTATGAAGTTTTTGGTGAAGAACAAAATTCGAAACAAGTAATGAAATTATTAGGATATCAATAAAAAATTTCTATTTTTCTTAAGAAAGAATTAAAATAAAAAGAGGTAAGAATAAATTTATTCTTACCTCTTTTTTAATCTTAACTGTTTTGACGTTATCTTTTCGAGCTTATTTTAAATTGTTTATCATTTTTATGTGCTAAGTAAAAAACCACAGGCAAAATAGTAAATGATAATATAGAGCATATAATTAAGCCACCAACAATCATAATAGCTAAAGGTTTTTGAATCTCAGAGCCCATACCAGTGGATAATGCTGCAGGTAACAGTCCTAATGATCCCATTAATGCAATCATAACTACCGGACGGATTCTACTCTTCACTCCTTCTTTTATGGCTTCTACTAAAGAACTATAATGTTTTAAATTCTCACTAATCACTCCAATAAGAATAATACCGTCAATAGTAGCGACACCAAAAAGAATAATAAAACCTATACCAGCTGATATACCAAAAATTGTATTTGTAATCCACAAGGATATAAATCCTCCTATGAATGCGAAAGGCAATGTTAAAGAAGCAATAGCAGTGTCTTTAATATTTCCAAAATTGAAATACAGCAATAACATTATTAGAATCAAAGATATAGGAACCACCAAAGCTAATTGTTTGGCTGCTCTTTCTTTACTTTCAAATTCTCCTGCCCATTTCATTATATTTTCCTTTGGTAAAGAAATCTCACGTTCGACCACTTGTTTGGCTTCTGCTATTGTACTCCCCATATCTCTGCCTTCAATACCGAAACCTATCCCAACGTATCTACTATTACCTTGTCTATAGATAAATGCAGGGCCAGTTTGAGATGTTATAGTAGCAATTTCCTTCAATGGAATACTTTGTCCATTGTTAGTTGGAATTAATATTCGTCCTATTTTTTCAGGATTATCCCTGTATTGTTCTTCAAACCTAATCACAACATCAAATTGTCTGTCATTTTCATAAAACTTAGTTGCTGCTTGGCCACCAATAGTCATTTCAATAACTGCCTGAACCTCTGCCGTTGTAACACCATACCGAGCCATTTTATGATCTTGAAGTTGAATTTTCAATTCGGGCAATCCTATATTTTGAAATACATTAACATCTGTTATGCCATCTACTTTTGAAATTGAAGCAGCCACTTTATTCGCATAATTTTCTAAATCATAAAGATCATCGCCAAATATTTTGATAACCAAGGGGCTTTTTACTCCAGCAACATATTCTTCGACATTATCCTGTATTGGCTGAGAGAAACCAAATGTAATACCTGGATAACTAGCTAATTGCGTTCTCATTTCTTGTACAATTTCCTCCTTAGAAATATTTCTTTCCCAATCTTTAGTGTTCTTAAGCTGAATATTAAACTCAATATTAAAAAAACCAGTAGGATCTGTACCATCATTAGGTCGCCCAGTTTGTGTTAAAATAAAATCAATCTCATTATGACTTTTTTGAAGCATTTCCTTCATCTCTTTAGTCAATCGCGTAGATTTCTCTAAATTAACGCTATTAGGTAAGGTGGCACGAATATAAATGGCGCCCTCATTTAACTTTGGTAAAAATTCAGAACCATAATTTTCAAATTTAATCACACATACAGCAAGTAAAATAGTAAAGAGCGATAAAGTAGTTTTCTTATTCGTAAATGCTTTATTGAATAATTTATAAACGCTGGTATTAAAAAAACGAGTTATAAAATTATTCTTCTCCTCCATATTTTTTGTGAATAACAACTTACACATGGCGGGTACGTATGTCAAACTCAGTATCAATGATCCTAATAAAGCATAACCTAAAGTAAATGCCAGTGGTGAAAACATTTTTCCTTCTACTTTTTGGAAAGAAAATATAGGTAGCAGAGCTACAATTAAAATAAGTAAAGCAAAGAAAATATACGAAGCTACCGAACCAGCACTCTTTTTAATAGCCCCCATTTTACTCATTTTAGCAAATCTTTCAGCGCCAACTCGATGTTGCATAGTTGCCATAGCTACGAATACAGTCTCCACTATAACTAAAGTACCCTCTAGTAATAGTCCGAAGTCCAAAGATCCCATTGAAATTAGATTTGCTGGTAAACCTTGGATTTTGAGCATAATAATTGCAAACAAAAAGGCTAATGGAATTACCGAAGCAACAATTAAGGTAGACTTCCAATTATATAAAAATATAAATACTATTAACGAAACTAGTAAAACACCCTCAATTAAGTTTTTTGAAACGGTATGTACTGTATTATCTATCAAAGTCGTACGGTCAACAACTGGATGAATCCTCACTCCCTCAGGCAATACACGAGAGTTTAACTCTTCAATTTTATCTTTTAAGCGTGCCACAATTTCAGATGGATTCTCACCTCTAAGCATCAACACAATACCTTGAAGTACATCCTCTTGGTCATTAAACGAAACTTTACCAAGACGAGGCTTATTCGATATCACAACGTCAGCTACATTCTTAACTAAAATAGGTGTACTTCCATTTACTTTTATAGTAATATTACCGATATCATCTTTTTTGTCTAAAAGCCCCACTCCTCGTACTACGTAGGCTTGATCTCCCTGCTGAATCACGTCGCCACCTACATTAATATTGGATTTTGAAACGGCCTCATAAACATCTAATGGTGATAAATCATAATTATGTAATTCCGTTGGATTAATTCTAATCTCGTATATTTTCTCTTCACCACCAAAACTTACTACATCAGCAACTCCTGCAACGGAAAGAATTTCACGTTCAATAACCCAGTCCTGAATAGCCGAAACCTCTTTTATAGGAAGATCACTTTCAACAATATATCTAAATATCTCACCAGTAGCACCAGAAGGTGGTTCAATCTCCGCATCAGCACCTTCTGGTAGATTGACCCCATTTAATTTATTAGAAACATATTGCTGGGCGTAAAAATCATTAATTCCATCCTCAAATTGCACCTCTACAACCGAAAGTCCAAATAAAGAGATTGAACGGACATCTACCTTGTGAGGAATATTGGTCAATACTTTCGTCACTGGCAGTGTAACTAATTTTTCAACCTCTTCTGCACTTCTACCAGGCCACTGTGTAATCACGCGAGCTCTTGTATTGGTTACATCCGGAAAAGCTTCAATCGGGGTATGAATTAAAGCATAGGTCCCCCAAGATAATAGAAGTACGGTTGCAAAAAGTACAAAAGTTGTGTTGCGCAACGAAAAAGTCACGACTGACTGAACTAACTTCTTCATATTTTATTTTTTTAGTTCTTCTAACAGAATCAATGCGTTAGTAGTAATTATTTTCTCCTCACTACTAAATTTTTCATTAACGTAAACATATTCCTCATTTCTAGTAATTGGAGTTACGCGACGGACTTCTAGATTACAATCATCTTTGTATACGACAACATAATTTTTATTATTAGAAAACACTACTGCTTTATGAGGAATTGCATAGGCATTACCTATTGAATTTTTCTTATTAATAATAATATCTGCACTTAGTCCTGGCATTAAGTTTAAATCTTGATTCTCAAGAACTACTCGTGCTTTAGTGACATGTTCATTTTCATCAAATACATTGTATATCTTGTCAATTCTTCCATTATAAATACGGTCAGGATAAGCAACTGTTTTTACTTTAACAGGATCACCTACTCGGATATACTTTAAATTATTAGCATATACATTAATCATCACCCATACCTGATTCAAGTTTGAAATTGAAAATAACGGATTATCATTATCGGTGGTGATTACCTGACCAACACTTATATCTTTCTGAACTATATATCCATCCTTAGGTGCTACGATTTGGAACTGACCACCGCCTACAGAGTGATACATTTGTAATTTACTGCTAATTTTATTTAGCTCTATTTTGGCTTGTTTCAATTCATACTCAATTTCTAAAACTTCTGGTTGAGATACAAGACCGTCATTAAGAAGTTCTTTCTTCGTTTTTAATTGCTTATTTAGTAATTCAATTTGATTGAGCTGAGCCCCTTTTTCCTCATTTATTTCTTGAATTTCAGTTGATTTAACTACGGCTAATACTTTACCTTTAGTAACATGATCGCCTAACTCAAAATATACTTTGGTAACAATCCCATCGATCAAACTCTTAAAAGCGACTAAGTCATTTTCGTTATATTCAACTTTACCTGTCAACGTCAATTGATCTTGAATAGGTTCTTCATTAACATCTGAAATACTGGTATTTTTTTTTAATTCATCGTTTAAACAGAAGCCAGATGGATTGCTATCTAATTCTGCCTCTTTACTAGCCTTTGATGTACAACCGATTAGTAAAGTTCCTAATGCAGTTACGAGTGTTATTGTTCTTATAATCATAATTATATTAAAAATCTTTACCGACGATATACTTTAATTCCTCCAATACACTTTGGTATTTTTCTTGCGTCTCCAAGTAAGCTTGGTATGCTTCTCTGTAAGATTGTACAAAATCAATGAATTCCATTAAAGTCACTTCCTTGTTTAACAAGTGTTTACTGTAATTTTTAACCATAGTATCTTGTTCCTTTAAATCTTTTTCGGACCAGCTCTTAAGCGTAATTTCTAATTTTCTAAATTGATTCTCAAGCTGCCGTATACTTTGCTCTAATCTCATCTCTTGCTCCAATCTTTGTGCTAATTGCTGATTTACTTCGTGTTTTGCAGCGGCGATATTTCCTTTATTTTTATTGAAAACAGGAATATCAATGCTAGCACCAAGTCCTACAAAATTCTGCATAATATTTCCACCTCTGTCATAGGCTACTTGAACTGCGACATTAGGAACACGTTCTGACTTTTCCAAATCAAGTTGTCCTTTAGCTATTTGGATTTCATTTTCTTGTAGTAAGAGACCAATATTTTGTGTTTTAGCAATAGCTATCAAATCATAAGGTAGATTGACAGATTTAGTTATATTCAAATCACTGAAGATAAGTTGATCTATACTTAGATTCGGTTCATTAGTTAATATGCGTAGCTCCTTTAATGATTGATATTTTTCTTCTTCTAGTTCGCGCTTTTCTTTCTGTAATCCGATAAGCTCAGTTTGAATACGATAATAATCGACTTTGCGTATATTATTAAGTTCTGATTGCCGTTTGTATTGATCATTCATTTGTGTAAATAGCCCTAACATATTATCCAATTGAACTTCTTCTTTTTTTATACGATTTAATGTATAAAAGGCCAAACGCAAATGTTTTTTGAGCTCACGTAGCACTTCTTCGTACTCATATATGGCCGTATTTTTCTCTAATTTTTTTAATAGAATCCGCTTTCTACGTTTTCCAGCCGTTTCTATCATTTGCTCCAGTTCCATCGATACTTGTTGGTACTTCCCGTATTTTCCTAAAATATTAGGTAGCTCTTCTGATGTGCTGTTTTTCCAGAGGTTGACTTCAGAGATAGAAAAAGTCGGATTCTGCCATACACGTTCCTGTATAATTTCGGCCTCAGATTTATCGATATTAAATCGTCTAGCTATTAATGAACTATTGCTTTCAATAAATTTAACTTCAAGGTCTACTAAAGTATAGGATTGTCCGTGCAAAGCACCAATTGGGATTAAAGCTATCAGTAGGATAAATATTCTTTTCACTTTTCTTTGATTTTACAAAAACCAAAAATAAAGTTCTAACATTAGAGGGAGTTATAAGTTAGATTAGAATTGAATTAGAATTCAAAATATGTATTGTTTTTATCAACACATATAAAATAGTAAAGCCACTTTAAAGTGGCTTTACTATTTTATATTAAATGCTAAGTTGATCACTAATAGCATCCCAAAGTGCTATTCTTTTTTTTAAAGCTTGCTTAGCTACTGCTTTAGCCTCATCCAGTTTAATTCGATCATCTCCAATCAGTTCATGAATCATTTTCATAGCTAGGGGCCCATGTTCGTCGCCATCCAATTCAATATGACGTTCGAAATAATATACATATCCCCTTAAATCAATAGAAGGCATAGCAGATTGAATTTCTTTTAAAATAGAAGAAAACATATCTGGTATCAGATCTTCTCTTCCAAAAGTAAAAGCTGATGCAACATTATGCATTTTTTTCGAATTAATGACATCAAATGTAAAGTGAAGAAATTCTTTAATACGGTTATCTAAACTTAAACTATCAATAGATAAACGTATATCTTTAGTTTCATGAATCTTAGAGATAAAATTATCAATTAATTCGGTATTAGCCCCCATATCCTGCATGGACTCTAAATACATTTCAAAATGACTTAGACGGCGCCCATCTAAATACTCATCTGACTCTTCTGCTAATACAATTTCATTAATAAGATAGCGCGTTTGAGGATAAGGAGTGGCAAACCAAGGTACTTCTGTACAAGTCAAATTAATCTGAAGGGCTTTCAATAATGACATAAAATCCCAGACAGCATAGATATGCCCCTCCGTAAAAACACGTAAGTCATCTATACATTTTATCCTTTTGTATAATGGATGAGCTAGTAAAATACTTCTCTCTACGGCTATAGCGCTGTTAAATTCTTCAATTATATTCATAGATACAAATATGAATATTCGTTCTTTTTGTTAAAAATAAAATAAATGAATGCTCATAAAAATGACATTGTTATATCATTTTTTGTTAAAACAATGTTATTTTAAACATATTCATTAGCCTAAGGCATAAAAATTTATTACATTTAAATTAAAACTAGAAACGATATGAATTTTATTAAGACAGCTATTTTTACTGCAGCTTTATTTTCAGCTCAAGTTACTTTTGCTCAATTTAAACAAACTCCATTACCATATGCTTATAATGCACTCGAAGGTTCAATAGATGGGAAGACAATGGATATTCATTATAATAAACATGCAGCTGCTTATACAGCTAATTTAAATAAAGCAATTGACGGGACTCCTGCTGCAAAAGAGAGTATCGAAGAAATTTTAGGAACAATATCCAAAATGCCTGTTGCTGTGCGTAATAATGGAGGAGGACACTATAATCACGAGCTTTTTTGGACGATTCTGACTCCTAATAAAGGAACTACACCCTCACCTAAACTTTCAAAGGCTATTAATGAAACATTTGGTTCAGTAGACGCACTGAAAGAAAAAATAAACGCTGCTGGTGCATCTCGTTTTGGATCAGGTTGGGCTTGGCTTGCGGTTGATAAAGATGGAAAATTATTTGTATCATCTACAGCAAATCAAGATAACCCATTGATGGATGTAGTTACTGAAAATGGTGTACCTATCTTAGGCTTGGATGTTTGGGAACATGCTTATTATTTAAAGTATCAAAATAAACGTGCTGATTATTTAACTAATATTTGGGAAATTATTAATTGGGATGAAGTAAGTAAGCGTTATGAAAAAGCGCTTAAAAAGTAAATAATATAAAATTGAAAAAAGCCTTACATGATTATGTGAGGCTTTTTTATAATTGAAAATGTCCCGTCCTGAAATAACGATACACAAAAAAAGAATCGTTATGAAAGAATTATCAAATTATGTAAAGCGTACTC